>JAGQJJ010000315.1 GCA_020430675.1 Myxococcales bacterium | reverse complement strand
CATATCGAACGCCGCCAGGGGCGTCGCGGACAAGCGCGACGGAATCAACGGCGCCGCGCGGCGCTGTCAGTCCAGCGGCAGGGTGCGCGGGTCGACGTTGGCGCCGCACAGCACGATGCCGACCGGCCCCGGGTCGTCGTCGAGCTGGCCGTTGGTCAACGCGGCGAGGCCGATGGCGGCGCCCGGCTCGACCACGGTGCGCGCCTGCTCCCAAAGCCAGCGCTGCGCCGCGCGCAGGGTGTCGTCGTGCACCAGCTCGACGCGGTTGAGGCCCTTCTGGCAGACGGCGAAGGTCACCTCGCCCACCCGGCCGGCGCCCAGCGCATCGGCGGCGATGGTCTCGATCGACTCCAGCGTGACCGGCCGCCCCACCGCAAGCGCCGCGTGCATGGTGCGCGCGCCCCGCGGCTCGACGCCGACCACCCGGCGACCCTCGGCGGCAAGCACCGCGCCAGCGGCCAGCCCGCCGCCGCCGACGGCGACGACGATGGTCTGAATCTGCGGCACCTGGGCGATGAACTCGCGGATGACCGTGCCTTGCCCGGCGATGACATCGGCGTCGTCGTAAGGGTGCACAAAGGGCAATCCCTGCACGCGGGCCAGATCGCGGGCGGCGCCCTCGGCTTCGGGGTACTGGCCGTCGACAAGGCGGATATTGGCCCCGGCGGCGACCAGCGCCTTGCGCTTGAGCATCGGGCTTGAGGTCGGCACGACCGCGTGCACCGGCACGCCGAGCAGCTGGCCGGCCCAGGCGACGCCCAGGCCGTGATTGCCACCGCTGGCGGTGATCACGCCGCCGCGCGCCGCCGGCCCCAGCGCGAGCAGCTTGTTGAGCGCGCCGCGCAGCTTGAACGAGCCGGAGCGCTGCAGGTTTTCGAGCTTGAGGGCCATCGGGCGGGCGCCCGGCCCCTTGAGGGCGATGATCGGCGTCTCGCGAATCCACTCGCGGATGCGGTCATGCGCCACCACGACATCATGAGCTTCGGGGAGCTTGATCTGCATGGCCTGAGCATGGCCCCGCGCCACGCCGGGCGCAACGGGATCAGGGATTTCGCGAATCGAAGCTGCCAAAGCTCTCGTTCCACGGCCACTGAACGAAATCGAGGGTCTGACCATGCGCTGTGAGCCTGTCACCGGGCGCGCTGCCTGGCTTCGTGTTGCCTTGGTCCTGAGCGCCGCCGGCATCTGGGCCTGCGAGTCGGCGGTTGATGGGCCGGCGCCGCAGATCGAAGCGCCCGACAGCGGCGCGCCGGCCATCGAACCGGGCTATGTCTGCCGCGACCAGTTGACCACCGAGGTGCGGATTCATGGCCGCGCCTTCTCCCCTTCGCCCATCGACGTGCCCGGCGACCCGCGCACGGCTTTGCCCACCCTGACCTTGGTCGGCCGCCAGGGCCTCGACGGCGCTACACCGCCAGCGGCCGGCGCGGCTGACGTGCGCTACGGCGGCGAGCGCGAGCAGATCAACGCCGCGAAGCTGACCTGGCAGAGCCAGCAGCAGCTCACCTTCACCGTCGATCAAGAGTTGGTGCTCGACGACACCGGCGCCACCGGCCGGCTGCCGGCGGCGGTCTTCGATGTGCGGGTGCTCAACCCCACCGGCAATCAGGTCGAGGTGCCGGCGCAGCTCGCGGCGATCGACCGGCCGAGCCTGACCGAAGTGACGCCTTCGATCACCTGCCTGGCGCAAGGCGAGCGCACGGTGCGGCTCGATGGCGCCAGCCAGGCGGTCATCGATGGTCTGCCGGCCACGGTTGACATCGGGCCCGCGAGTGATTTTGCGATCGGCGAGTTCCAGGACTGCACCGACGTGCCGCACGAGACGGTGCCGGGCAAGCTGTGCACCGCCGCCGACGTGCCGCTGGCCCAGGACGCGCTGCCGGTCGGCTTTCATGGCATCACCTTCCAGAACCCGGCGCCGGCCGCCTGCCACTCGGAGGAGGACATCCGCCTGCGCGTGGTGCCGCCGCCTTCGTTGACCGGGGTGCGCCCGCCGCTGGTCTGCACCGCCGAGGGCGAGCGCGAGGTCATCCTCGATGGCGCCGATCTGCTCGACATCGATGGCATGCTGCCCGCGGTGACGATGACCGCGCCGGATGGCACGCCGATGGCGATCACGGTGCGCTCGCTGGGCGGCACCTGCGAGATGCTCGAGACGCGCAACCATGAGGTGCGCACCTGCACCGAGATCACCGTGGTGCTGCCGCAGGATCCGGCGCTGGCCGCGCCCTACGCGCCGGTCTTCGAGCTGACCAACCCCGGGCCTGCCGGCTGTCTGGCCACGCTGGAGGATGCGCTGATCATCACCCCGCCCCCGGTCATCGTCGAAGCGGTGCCGCCGGCCATCTGCACCGGCGAGCGCGACCGCGACGTCGAGATCCGCGGCGAGGGTTTCCTGGAGGTCGATGGCACCCCGCCGGCGGTGAAGATGGACGACCTCGACGTCGAGGTGATCTCGTTTGCCGACTGCGACACGTTGCCGGTGGTCGGCATGACCGTGCAGCGCTGCGCTTCGATGACCGTGCGCGTGCCGCAGGGCGAGCTGGCGGTGGCGATGGGCGAGGCGTATGCGCAGCCGCTGATCCGGGTCGAGAACCCGCAGCCGGCCGGCTGCTTTGTTGTTTAAGGCTCCGGCCTCCACCGGCATCTGCACCCGTCCCCTACCCGCCGCTCTCCCGAGCTCGTCTGCACCGCCGAGGGCGATCGCGACATCGTGCTGCAAGGCACCGGCTTTGTGACCTATGCCGGCGCGCCGCCCGCGGTGACGCTGGCCGGCGAGGCGATGGAGGTCGTCGGCTTCGACGACTGCGTCGACGTGCCGGTGCGCAATGTGGCCGTGCAGTCGTGCGCCGCGCTGACGGTGCGCATTCCGCAGGGCGGCCTGCCGGTGCCCGATGGCGAAGACGCGCTGGTGGCGGCGATCGCGCTGCAGAACCCGGCCCCGGTCGAATGCGGCGCCACCAACCCCGGCGCGCTGGTCATCGCGCCGCCGCCGTCGATCGCCGGCATCGCGCCGCAGATGATCTGCGACGCGGGCGAGACGACGTTTGACGTGCTCGGCGACCGCTTCCTGACGGTCGACGGCGCGCCGCCGGTGGTCACCCTCGACGGCGTGGCGGTCGATCCGGGCGCGATCGCGCCGCAGGACTGCGTCGATTTGCCCGTCGAGCGCCTGGCGGTGCAGAGCTGCGACCGCCTGACCGTGACCCTCGACCCGGCGACCATCGAAGACGGCCAGTTTGCGGTGGCGGTGGCCAATCCGCAGCCAGCGGGCTGTGGCGCGGCCTTTGACCAGGCGGTGCCGGTGGTGCCGCCGCCGACGGTCGAGAGCGTCGAGCCCTCGCTGGTGTGCACCGCGGACGGTGAGCGCACGCTGGTGGTGCGCGGCGCCGGCTTCATGCAGGTGGGCGACGCGCTGCCGACCGTGCGCGTGGGCGACGCCGAGCTGACAGCGACCGCGGCGGCCGATTGCGTGGAGAACACCGTGGGCGCGCTGATGTGGTCGACCTGCACCGAGCTGACGGTGCCCGCGCCGCAGGGCGCGCTGACCGCCGGCCAGCCGCCGGTGACGGTGATCAACCCCGCGCCCGCCGGCTGCGCCAGCACCACCGAGGGCCTGCTGACCGTGCCGCCTTCGCCGGTGCTGACGCAGATCGAGCCGCGCAGCGTGTGCTCGGAGGCGGGCGACCGCGCGCTGCGCATCACCGGCGAAGGCTTCCTCGAGATCAACGGCCAGGGCCCGACGCTGCGCATGGGCGGCCAGCCGTTTGCCATCGAGGCGCTGGAAGGCTGCGCGCCGGTCTCGAACGGGGTGCGCGCCTGCACCTCGATCGCGGTGACGCTGCCCCGCGGCGCGCTGCCCGAGGGCGGCGTGCTCGTCGAGGTGCAGAACCCCGGCGAGGCGCAGTGCAACGCCACCAGCGCCGAGCTTTTCGACATCGTGCCGGTGCCGGTCATCGACTCGATCGAGCCGCAGGCCATCTGCGAGCGGTCGGGCGACGTTTTTGTCATTCACGGCCGCAACTTCACCGACGTCAGCCAGGTGTTTGTCGGCGACCTGCAGGCGGTCGAGGTCGAGTTCATCGACGACACCGCGCTGTCGGTCACCCTCGACGATGCCATCGACCCGGGCCTGTACGACGTGCGGGTCTCAAACGCCGACGGCTGCGAGATGACCGCCGAGGCCGCGCTGCGGGTGGCGCCGCGGCCGGTGGTGTTCTTCGTCGACCCGCCGGTGGTCTACAACGGCATCTCGATCCAGGCGACGGTCTATACCACCGGGCTCGAAGCGCCGCCCGGCGAGGTGCGCTTCGAGGGGCCCAATGGCGAGATCAACGTGCTGCCTGGCACGCCGCGGCCCGATCGGCCGAACCAGATCCGCGTGACCCTGCCCGCCGGCCTGGCCGCGGGCCTCTGGGACGTGCAGGTGACCAGCGATCTCGGCTGCGTCGGCCGCCTCGAAGACGGCCTGACCGTCACCGAAGACCTGCGCATCGGTCTCACCGGCGTCACACCGCAGTACGTATCGCCCGATGTGCCGACCGCGGTGGTCGTGGGCGCCGCGCCCGGCAACGGCGACGTCGGCTTCGTGGCCACGCCGCGGGCCTATCTGACGCCGAACCCGCCCGACCCCGGCGTGCTGGCGACCGCCCTGCGCGCGGTGGTCTATGTCGACGAAGACCGACTGACCGCGGTGGTGCCCGGCGGGCTCGAGCCGGCGGACTATGACGTGATCGTGGTCAACCCCGACGCGACGGTTGGTGTCGCCGAGCGCGCGCTGACGGTGGTCACGGGCACGCCGCCGGTGATCGACCGGGTCATCCCCGCCTCGCTCGACGGCAACGGGCTGCAATTGGCAACGCTGACCGGGCGCGGCTTCGACGTCGGCGGCGTCGAGGTGCTGCTGGTCTGCCGCGACCCGCTGGGCAATCCGGTGACCGGGCGCGGCCAGGTGCAGGGCGCGGTCGCCGAAGACGCGGTGGACGTGATGCTGCCGGGCGATGCGGCCCCGGCGGGCAGCGTCTGCCTCGTGCGGCTGACCAATGGCGACGGCGCGTTCTTCGAATACTCGGCGGTCTCGATCAAGACGCCGGCCCAGAACCTCAACGAATGGCAGCGGGCGACGCCGATGGTCGAAGCTCGCCGCGCGCCGGGACTGGTGGCCGGGCGACCGACCGAGACCTCGCGCTTCTTGTTTGCCGCTGGCGGCGATAACGGCGCGGTGGCCAGCGCGCGCGACACCGTCGAAGCGGCGCAGGTGGGCCTCTTCGGCGACCTGGGCGACTGGTCAACGCAGCGCAACCCCCTGCCCGCGCCGCGCACGCAGGTCGGCATGGTGCGCATCGGGCGCTTCGTCTACCTCGTCGGCGGCCACGACGGCCAGGGCGCGGTGACGTCGGTGCTGCGCGCCCAGATCCTCGACCCGCTGGCCGGGCCCGAGGTGATCGACCTGGGCCTCTTCCTCGACGAAGAGGTGCCCGGCGTGGGCCCCGGCGTCTGGCATTACCGCGTCTCGGCCGTCTTCCCGGCCAACGATCCGGTCAACCCGGGCGGCGAGGGCC
>JAGQJJ010000314.1:5368-5600 GCA_020430675.1 Myxococcales bacterium | reverse complement strand
AACGCCGGGTCGGGCGTCAAGACCAGCGCCGGGATCGAAGGCGAGGTCTCCGGCTCGGGATGCACGACCAGGGCCTCGATCTCAAGCGAAGGCGGCGTCGCGACGACGACGGTGCGCGCCTCCTCCACCGCGGGGTGCTCCCCCGTGCCCAACACCGGCTCGCGCCCTCGCGGCTCCAGATCGCCCAGGTCGAGATCGTCGAACAGGCCGCCGAAGACCTCATCGGCGTCGG
>JAGQJJ010000314.1:0-5358 GCA_020430675.1 Myxococcales bacterium | reverse complement strand
TCTCGATGACGTCGCCCACCACCTCAAACGACGCCGCCGATGGGCCCTGGCCGCCGATCATCGTGTCGAGCAGCGACTCCGACGGCGCGGCCAGCCGCTCGCCGAGCGACTCGTTGAGGAAGTTGAAGAGGCGGCGCATGCGGAACGGCCGCTCCAGATAGAGATCGGCGTGCGTGCGCAGGCTTTGGTGGCGTTCGAGCCGATCGCTGTCGAGCTCGTCGGGCGCGAGCACCATGGCGACGGGCAGATCGGGCAGGCGGCGGCGCAGTTTGCTGCACAGCGCGTAGCCGGCGCCGCGGTCATCGAGCACCCCGATCACCACGGCCGCCGGGGGGTCGAGCTGCACGAGCTGCACCCCCTCGTTGCCGTCGGCGATGGTCTCGACCTCGACCCCCAAGCGTTGGCAGAGCTCGGCGACCTGCTCGCCGAACTCCAGATCGCTGTCGATGACGACGATGCGGGCGGCCATCAGCACCCCGAAAGAGAGACGCTCGCACGCTAACCCGATTGTTGCGGGAAGACAATGTCCCGCCCTCTGCTGGCGCGCCGACCGCGTCAGAAATAGCGCGCGAGGGTCAGATTCAGCTCGTGGGCCCCATCGAGGCGCTGCAGGCCACGGGGGGCATCGTCCTCCGGCGTCGGCGCGAAGACGATGCGCAGGCCGGCGTTGAACGACCAGACATCGGACAGGCGTTGCTCATAGCTCGCGGTGCCCAGCAGTTGCGGCGCGTCTTCGATATCGAAGATCACGCCGACCTGCAGGCGCCGGCCCTCGATGTCATTGAAGACGTGGCGGTAGCCGAGCAGAACGTCGCGTTGGAAGGGGTGCAGGTCGCGGTCGTCCTCGCCGTTGACCGTGCGCAGCACCTGCGCTTCGAGCACCACCACGCCGTCGGCGCCGCCTTCGTACGACCAGCCGTACTCCAGGCCGCCGGCAAACTGCGAGTGGTCGATCTGCTCGCGCTGTACCAGCACGTAGCGCGTCGACAGATCGGGATACATGAACTCGCGATGCACCGCCTCGACCTTGAGCACGAAGTCGCCGAGCACGTGCTGGTAGGTGCCGCCGTACTGCGTGACAAAGTGGTAGAGCGGCCGCGGCTGCATGCTCTGGCGGTCGAAGACCTGGGTCGGCTGGGCGCGATCCTGATGCTGCACGACGTGCAATGAGATGTCGGCGTCGCCGATCGTCTGCCGCAGGCGCAACGCAAACTGATGGGCGATGAGGTCGGTGCCGATCTGGCGGTCGCGGCCGGCGAAGACCGGCGAGCCTGGCGTCACGCCCTCGGGGGCAAATGACAGCCGCGACGACGGGCCGGGCAGATGCGGCGCCACGCGAAACGGCATGTAGAACGCGGTGACGCTGCCCCAGAGCACGCGCACCTGCACCGAGACCATCGGCTCGCCGAGCTTGTCGGGGTTCTCGATGCGGCTGTCGAAGTTGCGGCTGTTGATCACATCGGCCGGGTGGAAGGCCTCGGTCGCCGACCAGTTCTGCAGCTGCCAGCCGACGCGCATCTTCACCGGCGAGAGGTTGAAGCCGACGTAGGCCTCTTCGGGCACGAAGATCGCCCGCTCCTCATCGAAGGCGTCGACGCGGCCGAAGAGGCGCAGCGCGGCTTCAAACGGCTTCGGCGTCCAGCCGGCTTCAAGGCGGGTGGCCAGCGCGAGGCCGATGTCGTCGGTCGTGTCGTCATCGTCGGGCACAAAAGCCCGGCCTTCGATCGCCACCGAGCCCTGCCCTTCAAGGCCGGCGGCCTGCACGGGCGGGGCGATGA
Organism: Myxococcales bacterium; assembly: GCA_020430675.1. The sequence goes on along the minus strand of JAGQJJ010000314.1, from coordinate 3,580 downwards.
GCAGCGCGACGGCAAATGGGAGCAGCGCAGCGCCAATGGACCTCACGTGATCAGTCTCCCAGCGCGTCGGGGTCGAAGTCCTCGGGCGCGGCGCCGCCGCCGACGCTGCGCTTCGTCCAGGCCAGCATCGACCGCTTGTGCGTCTGGTGGTTGCTGACCTCGATCAGGTTGGCGCGCCAGTATTTTCCGTACTGGGTGAAGTGCGAGAAGGTCATCGTCTTGAGCAGCTCGCCCTTGCGGTCGAAGAACTCGATGCGCACGGCCTGCTGGTAGCCGTCGTCCAGCCAGACCACCTGCCGCGAGTAGCCGCTGCGCTTGTCCTTGGGTACGCGGCCCAGCACCTGGCAGGGGCGGCCCTCGATCGACTCCTCGCGCTCGAAGGTCCAGGCGTATTTGTCGACTTCGGAGCTGCCCAGATCCTCATAAGCGAACTCGCTGCCCATGAAGGCGCCCGACTTGCCGCGGGCGGCGATGCGCTTGACGCGCTTGAGGGTGGGCAGAAAGAGCCACTGGTCGTCGTCATCCTTGCGATGCGACCACGTCAGCATGCGGGTGCCCTTGACGTCGGCCGGCCACTCGAAGGTGATGAGCGAGCGGTCGCCGTCATCGGGCATCTCGGCGATGCGCATGGCGAGGCGGCGCTTGACCTCGTCGCCCTGGGCGTTGACCAGCGTCATCTCCAGGTCGGCCTGCTCGCCGCCATAGCCGCTATTGGCCGCGTCGGCCGCGCGCGCGATCGCGGTGCCCTTCTCTTCGGGGGTCTGCGCGAACGCCGTTGCGGGCAGGGCGATCGCAAACGCGATCCAACTCCAACGAGCCATGCGGTTCACCTCCGGGCGGCCGCGATCCGCGGACGAGAACCTCAGCGTGACGGCTCTGCGGGCTCGGGGTCAAGCCCTCGGCGACGCGGGGGTGTCATGCAGCGCTGACACGGGCCGCACTTGTCGTCTTCTCCAGGCGGGCAGCGACCAATGAGCTCAATTGTGCCAATAAGTGCATATCTGCACACGGTGGCACATGTTGTCTGGTCACGATATGACACATATTGTATCAATATGGCCGAATGCGATCGCTGGATCTGGCGGAAAAGCCCGCCAAATGCCGCGATACTGAATCGCGCGACAGTTGGCACGGTGCTCGCAGGAAGGATCAAGCGAGAGGGGAAGCCAAATGAACCACACGGCCGAGCACATCGAGCGACTGCTGCTGAAGGAGATCGCCGACGTCTGCCCCGAGCTCTCGGCGAGCGAGCTTCGGGTTGATGCGTCGCTGACCGCGGATCTCGGCCTCGACTCTCTCTGCCTCACCTCACTGTTCAGCATGATCAAGCGCGAGATCGGCGCCATCGAGCTGTCGTCGTGGTTCATCCGCGCCAGCAACAGCGGCATCGACACCATCGCCAGCCTCGCCGAGCACCTCGCCTGCGCCGCCCAGCGCCGCGCCGCCTGATCGCGGCGCGCGGCATCCGCCGCACCGTCACTTCCCGGTAACGAAAGCCCGCCCATCCCGCCGCCCATCAGGGCGCGCGGTTCTGAATTCTCCTGCCTGAACAAGATGTTACGACCTTGCCGTCGGTTGGCGCTCGGATGGCATGCCGAGTGCTGCAAATCTCCGCGCTGACCCGGAGGTGGCACCATGAGACCCATCTTCTTGTTTGCCGTCGGGCTCGCGCTGGCCACGGCGTGCGCCAGTCGCCCCGAGCCCGAGGCACCGCCGATCAAGACCGAGATGCACGCCCACTACTCGTCGTCGTTGGCGCTGCGCGAGATCGTCGTGCAGGGCGACTTGAGCCTGCTCGCCGCGCCGGCCGATGAGCTGTCTCGGCAGCCGATGCACCCCGCGTTCGGTGAAGCGGCGCGGGTCGATTTTGACGCCATGCAGCAAGGCGCGCGCCGCGCGGCCGGGGCGAGCACGCTCAGCGACGCGGCGGCGGGCGTGGCCGATGTGGCCGCCGCCTGCGGCAGTTGCCATCAGCGCCTCGAAGTGCGGTCCGTACCGCCCTCGGCGCCGCCCGAGCCCGCGGCGGAAGCTTCGGTCGATGGCCATATGTGGCGGCACCACTGGGGCGCCGCCAAGCTGTGGGATGGCCTGACCCGCCCTTCGTTCGCCGATTGGAAGGATGGCATCAACGCGCTGGCCGAGGTGCCGCTGCAGCCCGAACAGCTGGCCGCGCGCGGCGCGACGCCCGAGGCGATCGCGCTCGGCGCGCGGGTGCACGCGTTGGCGGCCGATGGCGTGGAGGCGGCGCCCGAGGCGCGGCCGGCGATCTACGGGGCGGTGATCGCGACGTGCTCGGGGTGCCATCTGCGCCGCGTTGAGGCGCCGCCGAGCCCGGTGATCGCGCCGCGCGTGGTGAAGTAGTCGGCCGGGCTCAGGCCAGGCCGACGCGCCAGTGGAACAACACCGTCGTCGCCGCGGCGGCGACGTTCAGGCTGTCGATCACCCCGAATTGTGGGATCTCGACCACCAGATCGGCGGCCACGCGCAGGGCCTCGGGCACGCCTTCGTCTTCGGCGCCGACGATGAAGAGCGGGCGCGGGGGGTAGGCGGCGCGGTGGAAGGGCACGCTGTCGGGCGTCTGCTGGATGGCCACAAGCTGGTAGCCGCCCTCGCGGGCGAAGCGGATCAGGGCGGCCGGGTCAGGCGCATGGCGCAATGGCAGGGCGCGATCGGTGCCGCGGGCGGGGCTGCGAAACAGCTCGGCGCGACCGATGAGGAAGACCTCGGCGAGTCCGGCGGCCTCGGCGCTGCGCACGGCGACGCCCAGGTTCACGTCGAAGCGCGGGTGGCACAGCGCGAGCGCGGCGGCAACGCGGGTGACCGGGGGCAGCGCGTCATCGGGGCGCAGGCCATAGGGCGGCCGCGCGGAGGGCGCGTCGAGCCAGCGGTGGCGTCCTCGGCGGCGATCGAGCGCGTCGGGGGTGAAGGCGCCGGTCTGGGCGCGGCGGGCGAGCCAGGCGACGCCGGGGTCGGGGTCGTCAACGAGGGTGGCGAGGCGCGCGTCACCGGGCGGCAGTGCGCGGGCGGCGGCGGCGCGCACGCGGGGGTCGGCGTGGTCGATGACCGCCGGTGAGGGCACGCCGAGCCGGGCAAGGCCCCAGGCGGCGGCGATCGGGGCGTCGACGAGCAATTCATCGAGCGTGGCGGCATCGGCCAGGTGGTCGAGCGCGGTCGGGTCACCGGCGCGGGCGGCGTTGATGAGCGCCGGGGCGGTCGGATCGGCGCGCGCGATGAGGCGCAACAGCGCCGCTTGGGGCGGCGGCGCGTCGGCTTCGCGCTGAGGCAGGTCGTTTGCCGTGGCCAGGGCGGTCTGCAGCGCTTCGAGGGGCGGCAGATGGTCGCGCTGTTCGAGGATCTCGGCGACGCGGGTGACCACGACGGGATCCGAGTCGGTGAGCGCGGCGATGAGGGCCGACAATGGCGCGGCGGGGGTGGCGCAGGCGCGGCGCACGCGGGGTTCGGCGTCGCGCAGGCCGGCGGCCAGGGCTTCGTCTTCCCCCTCGGCGAGCACCATCAGCACGCGCGCGGCGCCAGTGCGGGCGCGGAGCGGGGCCGTCGCGTCGAGCAGGGCGGCGCGCAG
>JAGQJJ010000313.1 GCA_020430675.1 Myxococcales bacterium | reverse complement strand
CGGGTTTGTCGCGGCAGAGCAGCGCGGCTTTGGAGGAGAGCCCGGGGATGGGCCCGGCCACCTCGCGCACGCGGGCCGCGGTCAGCACATGGGCCTCGATGGTGGCTTCGAGCCGGTCGACCCAGCCCCGCCGCTGAATGCGCCGCACCGCGGCGAGCAGCTGGTCGTCGTCGGTGACGTTGCGCACATGCTCGTAGCCATCGAGCCAGCCGCGAAGCTGGTCATCGAGCCACTCGATCGGGCGTTCGCCGACGCCGGTGACCCGGGCGCCGATCTGCTTGAGGGCGCGCACGAATTCGCGTTGGTTGGCGGGGAATTCGGGCGCGACGAAGATGACGTGCATCGCTGACCTCGTGTCATGGCCGAAGCCGAAACGCGCGCATCATAGCGATCGCGCGCCGCACCACAATTTGAATCGCTCAATGATTCGCCCGCAGACCCCGGAATCGATGGACGCGAACGCGCAGAAAGCGTAGAGAGTGCGGCCCATGACGACGATCGCCCTCCTCGGCCCGCAGCGGCTGGCACCGACCATCGGTGAAGAGATCGCCCGCCTGGGTCTGCGCGGCCCGATGGCCGTGATCACCGCCGGTTGGCAGGAGCGCGAGCCCGAAGACGAGGAGCTGTGCGCGGCCGCGGGCGTGCCGTGCAAGAACCTGCAGCTCTATGCGCGCTGGGAGGGGCCTGCGGGCCCATGAGCCCGACTTTTTTGCCGCCCACCGCGCCCGCCAGGACCGCCTGCGCCGCCTGCATCTGCTCTATCGGCGCCGCCTGGCCCATCTGATGGCCAGCGCCCGCGACATGCTGCGGGTGGCCGACGAGCCCGATCTGATCGAACCCGAGCGCGCCTCGGCGCTGGCGCTGGTGCAGGCGCTCGACGCCCATCACCTGGCCCGCATCGAGGCGGAGAACGCGGCGTTTGACGCCGAGGCCGAGCAGACGGCGGGCCGGGCGGTGGCCGCCCATCGGGCGCAGGTGGCCGCCATCGTCAACGAGTGCGAAGGCGTGCTGATCGCCGGCGGCCATGTCGCGGTGCTCAGCAACCGGCTGCGCCTCTTTGAAGTGGCGCCCCTGCTGGCCCAGAAGCCGGTGCTCGCGTGGTCGGCGGGCGCGATGGCGCTCACCGAGCGGGTGCTGCTCTTTCACGACAGCCCGCCGCAGGGCGCCGGCGACGCCGAGCTGCTCGAACGCGGTCTGGGGCTGGTGCCGGGCGTCATCGTCCTGCCGCACGCCAAGAAGCGGCTGCACCTCGATGATCCGCGGCGGGTGGCCCTGATGGCGCGCCGGTTTGCGCCCGACGCCTGCTATCCGATGGATCTGCGCACCTGGCTGCGCTTCAGTGAGGGCCTGCTCGAACCGATGCCCGGCCTTCAGCCGCTGAGTCCCGAGCTGCCCGAGGGCGCGGAGGCGCTGGCATGACGCTGGCCATCCACCGCTTTTTGCGCGCGGGCGATCTGTCGCCCGAGGCGATCGACGCCTTCCTCGGCGCCTATCGCTTCCCGCTGGTCGAAGGCAATCAGGTCACTTTTGTCTTCCGCGGCCCCGCCGAGTTGGTGCAACTGCGCCACTGGGTCTTTGGGCTTACGTCGACCATGCCGTTCCAGCGCGTCGGCGAGACCGACCTGTGGTGGTCGAGCCTCGACGTGCCGCGCGGCTCGCGCATCGAGTACAAGTTCGAGGTGGTGCGGGGCGGGCACGGCGAGTGGATCACCGATCCGCTCAACCCGCATATCGCCCACGACCCGTTCGGCGGCAATTCGGTCTGCGCCGGCGAAGGCTATGAGCGCCCCGAGTGGACGCTGCCCGATCCCGAGGCCCGCGCCGGGCGCCTCGAAGAGCTGATCCTGAAGCGCACGCCGTTCGGCGAGCCGCGCCGCGTCACGCTGTATCTGCCCGCGCGCTTCCGCCCGAGCCGGCGCTACCCGCTGCTGCTGGTGCACGATGGCGGCGATTACCTGCGCTTCGCTCAGCTTCAGACGGTGCTCGACAACCTGATCCACCGGTGCGAGGTGGTGCCGCTGATCGCGGCGCTGACCCATCCCGGCGACCGGCTGATCGAGTACCCCGACGACCCGCGGCATATCGAGTTCCTGGCCGATACGCTGGTGCCGCACCTCGAAAAGCGGCTGCCGCTCTATGGCGAGCCCCAGCACCGCTGCCTGATGGGCGCGAGCTTCGGCGCGGTGGCCTCGCTCTCGGCGGCGTGGCGGCGCCAGGGTGTCTTTGGCCGCCTGCTGCTGCAATCGGGCTCGTTTGCCTTCACCGACATCGGCGAGCACACCCGCGGGCCGGCCTTCGACCCGGTGGTGCGCTTTGTCAACGCCTTCCGCGACGCCCCCGGCAAGCCCAGCGAGCGCGTCTTCGTGAGCTGTGGCATGTACGAGTCGCTGATCTACTTCGACCGCTCGCTGGTGCCCCTGCTGCAAGAGACCGGCATGCAGGTGCGCTACGTCGAAGCGCGCGACGGACACAACTGGGAGAACTGGCGCGACCGGCTCCGCGAGGGGCTCTCGTGGCTTTTCCCAGGTCACCTCTGGATGGTCTACGAGTAACCACATGGCCGAAATCACCCGTCAGATCGGACTCTCGCTCGGCGCCGACATCTGTTGGCCCGGTTGCTACGAAGAGATCGTCAAGCGCCTCGACCTGAACCTGACGCTTGGTGAAGACACCGTGCGCTTCGCCACCGAGCGGGTGACCGTCGAGCCCTTCAACCTGCGCCAGCCCTGCAAGTACGATGTGGTGCTCGACCGCTTGACCCACTGGTTTCATACCAGCCGCGAGTGGATCAAGAAGGCGGTCATCATGGATGGCCTGTACGTGCTCAACAACCCGTGGGCCGTGCAGTCGATGGAGAAGCAGACCACCTACGCGGCGATGATGCGCCTGGGCATGCCCATCCCCGAGACGTGGATGGTGCCGCCCAAGGAGCACGGGCCGAACCCCGACGTGCAGCCCACGCTGCGGCGGTACGCCAAGATGTTCGATCTGGCCGACGTGGCCAATGAGATCGGCTATCCGCTGTTCATGAAGCCCTACGACGGCGGTGCGTGGGTCGGCGTCTCGCGCATCGACAATGAGCAGCAGCTTCGCAAGGCCTACGAAGAGAGCGGCACGCGCGTGCTGCATCTGCAGAAGGCGGTTGATCCCTTCGACCTGTTCGTGCGCGCCATCGGCGTCGGTCCGCAGGTGCATATCGTGCGCTACGACCCCACCGCGCCGCTGCACGCGCGGTACATGGTCGATTTCTTCTTCGTCAATGGCACCGAATGGCGGCAGCTTCAAGACATCTGCCTGACGATCAATGCCTTCTTCGGATGGGAGTTCAACTCGTGCGAGTCGCTGCGCAAGGATGGCATCTTCCATCCCATCGACTTCGCCAATGCCTGCCCTGATTTTCAAGTGACTTCGCTGCATTATCACTTCCCCGAGATGGTGAAGAAGATGGTGCGCTGGTCACTGTTCTGCGCCGCGACGAAGCGCGCGATGCATGCCAATCTGGACTGGGAGCCCTTCTTCAAGGTGGCGGCCAAGGATCTGCCCTTTGAAGACCGGCTCAAGGGCTACGCGGCCATCGCGCGCGAGCGCATGCAGGCCGATGCCTTTGAGGAGTTCTGCGCCACGCATCTGAGCCATCTCGATGAGGTCGCCTGGGCGTTTTTTGCCACGGCCAAGGCCAAGAGCCTGGTGCGCGAGAAGGTCGCGGCGCTGTTCCCGGCGCATGAGATCGAAGCCTTCACCGAGCATTACTGGGGGCTCATCCAGTTCTGGCGCAAGACCGAGCGCGATCGACTGGATGCCAAGAAGGCGCCTGCCGCCGAGGCCGCGCCGCAAGAGGAAGAGAACGCATGAAGCTGGCCACTCGTTGGTACTCCGAACGCCTCGAACAAGAGGTCAACGTCGTGCGCTGGGGCACGGTGGGCGTGCCGGTGCTGTTGTTTCCCACCGCCGGGGGGGACGCGGAAGAGTGCGAGCGGTTCTTGATGCTCAAGGTGCTCGCGCCGCTGCTCGAAACCGAACGCATCAAGGTCTATGCCTGCGACAGCGTCGCCGGGCGGGTCTGGATTGACGGCGAGAGCAGCGGCAGCTTCCGCGGCGCGGTGCAGAATCGTTTTGATGCCTTCGTATACCACGAGCTGGTGCCGGCGATTCGCACCGACTGTCGCACGCCCGATATCGAGATCATCACCGCCGGGGCCTCGATCGGCGCCTTCAACGCGCTGGCGGCGCTGTGCCGGCACCCCGATGTCTTCAAGCTGGCCATCTGCATGAGCGGCACCTATGACCTGACGCGCTGGATGGGCGGCGAGTACACGCCCGACTTCCATGTGTCATCGCCGGTGCATTTCATCCCCAAGATGGGTGAGGGCGCGCATCTGGCAAAGCTGCGCGAGCGCTTCGTGCTGCTCCCCACCGGCGAGGGCCGTTGGGAAGACCCGGCTCAGAGCTGGCAGGTGGCTCATGTGCTCGGCGCCAAAGGCATCCCCAACCGCGTGGACCTTTGGGGCAAGGACAAGGACCACGACTGGATGACGTGGCGCGAGATGTTGCCGTTCTACCTCGACAAGATGGTGCCTTGATGAGTGCTGAAGTCCGCGTCGTCTTCGTCGCGCCGTTCTTCCTTGAGACCACGGTGCGCTTCGTGCGCGCCGTGGCCGAGCTGCCGAACGTGAAGCTGGGCCTGATCAGCCAGGATCCGCTCGAAAAGCTCGACCCGAGGGTCAAGGCGCGGCTCAGCGCGCACTGGCAGGTGGGCAACTCGCTCGACGCCCATCAGATCGCCGGGGCGACCCGCGAACTGGCGGCGCGCCTCGGCGGCGTGGATCGGCTGCTGGGCACGCTGGAGCAGCTTCAGATCCCGCTGGCGATGGCCCGCGAACTGGCCGGCGTGCCGGGCATCTCGGTTGATGTGGCCCGCAACTTCCGCGAGAAGGCGCGCATGAAAGAGCGCCTGCGCGCCGCCGGGCTGCCCTGCGCGCGGCATCGGCTGGTCGAGTCGGTGGAGGACGCGGTCGATTTTGGTCGCGCGGTGGGCTATCCGCTGGTGGTCAAGCCGCCCGCCGGCGCCGGCTCGGTTGACACGAGCCAGGCCCGCGACGAGGGCGAGCTGCGCACGCTGGTGGCGCGCATGCAGCCCAGTTCGGGGCGCGGCGTGCTCTGCGAGGAGTTCATCGGCGGCCTTGAGCGCTCGTTTGAGGTGGTCAGCATCGGCGGGAAGCGCCTGTGGCACTCGCTGACGCGCTATGCGCCGCCGCCGCTCGACGTGCTGGAGAACCCGTGGATCCAGTGGACGGTGCTGCTGCCGCGCGAGATCGACGGTCCGGAGTTCGCGGCGATCCGCGACGCCGGGCCGCGCGCCCTCGAGGTGCTCGGGATGGACACCGGGATCACTCACATGGAGTGGTTCCGCCGCCAGGACGGCACGGTCGCGATCTCCGAGGTCGCGGCGCGCCCGCCGGGCGCCCAGTTCACCACCCTGCTCAGCTACGCGCACGACGTCGATTTCTACCGCGCGTGGGTGCGGCTGGTCGGCATGGATCGGTTCGAGGTGCCGCAGCGGCGGTTCGCCACCGGCGCGGCGTTCCTGCGCGGGCAGGGCGATGGACGGG
>JAGQJJ010000312.1 GCA_020430675.1 Myxococcales bacterium | reverse complement strand
GGTGCGCGCGGTGCGCAGCGGCCCGGCCCCGGCTGACGGGGCGGCGCTGCGGCGGGCGGGTCGCCTCTTTGCGCTGACCGCGGCGGCCCGGCTGCTCGGCCGGCTCTTGGCGATCAATCTGATCGGCGCGCTGGCGCTGGTCATCGACGTCTGGGCGCTGGGCCTCGCCGTGCGGGTGCATCGGCGGCCGTGGGCGCTCTCGCCGCGGGCGCTGGCGGCGCTGTTTGCGTTCTCGCTGCCCATCGAGCAGGTCGCCCAGCGGGTGCTCGGCTTCCCGCTGCGCCTGCTGGCCACGCAGCTCGCCGCCGCGGCCCTGCACCCGTTTGCGCCCGGGTTGCAGCGCGAGGGCACGCTGCTGCTGCACGAGGGCGTGCGGCTCAGCGTCGACCTGCCGTGCAGCGGCGCCGAGGGCCTGGCCATGCTCGGCGCGCTGGCTGCGGCGTTGCTCGCGCGCCGCGCCTCCGGGGTCGGTCGCTTGCTGTTTGCCCTCGCGGTGACCCTGGGCGGCGCGCTGCTGGCCAACGCGCTGCGCGTGGTGCTGCTCTTTTTCAGCGCGCGGCTCGATCTGCCGGTCTTTGTCGAGCCCGGCCACTCGCTGGTTGGCCTGCTGGCGCTGGCCGCGGGCGCGTTGCCGCTGTTGTTGCTCGTGCGCCGGTGGCCCGCTCGCGTGCCGCCGCCGCCGCCGAGTGAAGCATCACGTCCCGTTCGCCCGGGGCCGGTAGCGGCGCTGGCCTTCAGCGCGGTGGCTCTGTTGGTCGCCGTCGCCCCGGCGCGGCCACTTGATGTGGGCGGTCCTGCCCCGGCCCTGGCCCTGCCCGCGCGCCTCGGCGACTTCCACGGCACGCCCGCCGCGCCCTCGCTGGCCGAGGCGGCCTACTTCGCACGCTTCGGCGGCGAGGTGCAGAAGGCGATCTACGCCGATGACCAGGGCCCGCCCTTTGTGGCGCTGGCCGTGCGCACGACCTCGCCGCTGCGCCACCTGCACGGACCCGATCGCTGCCTGATCGGCGCCGGCCACCGCGTCGAGCGCCTGGGCGTGCGCCCCGGGCCGACGCCGGTCGTGGTCTGGCGCAGCACGGGGCCCGACGGCCGCGCGTGGCGCGTCGAGACCCGCTTTCTCTCGGCCGCTGGCGAGTCGGCGGCCACCGTCTCCGAGGTGGTCTGGCGCTGGTTGCGCCGGCCCGTCGCCTGGACCCTCGTCGAGCGCATCTCGCCCTGGTCGGCCTGCGAGGCCGATGGGGCGCGGTGCGCCGCTTTTGACGCTGCCCTGGGCGCCGCGCTCGATGCGTGGTGAGCCCGTTTGACCGGAGGATGCCCATGCGCCCCGCCCTGTTGATGCTGATCGCGTGCTTTGCCACGCCCACCTTTGCCGCCCCGGAAGACGAGGCGCCTGGGCTGGGCGCCGAGCTCGCCGGCCACCGCGTGCCGCTGCCGACGCTCTCGACCGACGTCGACGTGCACCTGGCCGGCGATCTGGCCACGGTGCACGTCCGCCAGGCGTACGGAAATCCGTACGTCGAGCCCGTGCACGCCCGGTATGTCTTCCCGTTGCCGCCCGACGCCGCGGTCTTTGGAATGCGCATGCAGATCGGCGAGCGGGTGATCGAAGGCATGATCGCGCCCATCGAGCAGGCCCAGGCGGCGTTTGCCCAGGCGCAACAGCAGGGAAAATCGGCGGCGCTGCTCGAAGAGCGGCGGCCCGATGTCTTCCAGCAGCGGGTGGCCAACCTGTTGCCCGGCCGTCCGATCACCGTCGAGTTGCAGTACGTGCACCCGGTGCCGCGGCGCGATGGGCGGTATGAGTTCCACTTCCCGATGGTGGTCGGCCCACGCTTCACGCCGCGCGGCACGGCCGATCCGGTACCGGCGCCGCCGGTCGCCGACAAGCCCGACCCGGCGCGCGTCGGCCTCGCGGTGCAGCTCGACGCAGGCCTGCCCATCCAGTGGCTCGACAGCCCGAGCCATGCGATCGATATCGTCGGCGATGCGCCGACCAAGCGCTTCGTGCGGCTGGCCGAGGGCCGTGTGCCCGATGATCAGGACTTCGTGCTGCGCTATCGCCTGGCCGCCGATCAAGCCGACGTGGCGGTGACGACCTGGCGCCCGGCGCCCGATGAAGCGGGCGTGGTGAGCCTGCTCATCGAGCCGCCGCGATTGGTGCAGGACGCCGAAGCGACGCCGCGCGAGGTGGTCTTCGTGCTCGACACCTCGGGCAGCATGGAGGGCGAACCGCTCGCCGCCAGCGTGCGCTTCGTGCGGCAGATGCTCGCGGGTCTGCGCCCTGATGACACCTTCCGCCTGGTGCGCTTTGGCAGCGACGCTGAGGAGTGGGGGCCGCCCGCCCGGCCGACCCCGCGCGACCTGAAGCGGGCCAATGCCTGGCTCGACGCCCTGCGCGGCGAGGGCGGCACCGACATGGCCGCGGGCGTCACCGCCGCGCTCTCGCCGCCGGTCAAGGCCGAGCGCCTGCGCCTCGTGGTCTTCCTCACCGACGGCTATATCGGCAACGACATCGAGGTCATCGCGCTGGTCCGGGCCTGGCTCGGCGACGCGCGGCTCTTCTCGCTGGGTGTCGGAAACGGGGTGAACCACTTTCTGCTGGAAGACCTGGCCCGCGTCGGCCGCGGCGTGGCGCGCTTCGTTCGGCCCGATGAAGACGTCGAGCATGCCGCCGATACCCTGGCCGAGCGGCTCGCCACGCCGTATCTGACCGATGTGCAGATCGATTGGGGCGAAGCGCCGGTCTTCGAAGCCACGCCCGACCGGCTGCCCGACCTTTTTGCGGACGAGCCGCTGCGCGTGCTGGCGCGCTTCGACGGTGAGGGCACCTTCCCGATCACCGTGCGTGGCCAGCTCGCCGGGGTGCCGGTGCACCTGCCCGCCGAGCTGACCTTGCCGCGCGTCGAACCAGCGGCGCGCGCGCTGCCCATCATCTGGGCGCGGCGCCAGGTGGCTGACCGCATGCACTTGTACGAGGCGCCGCTGAACAACGACGTCGGCCGCGACGCGCTGCGCGAAGAGGTGCTGGCGCTGGGCATGGCCTACGGCATCTTGACCCGCTGGACGGCGTTTGTGGCGATCGATCATGAGGTGGTCAAGTCGGGCCCGGCCCATGAGGCCGATGTCGCCGTGCCGCCGGTCGCCGGCGTGTCACCAGCCGCTTATGGCGAGGCGTTTGCCGGCCACGCGGCGCCCGAGCCGGCGCAATGGGCGGCGTTGTTGCTGCTCTTGGCCCTGGCGGCGGTCTTCGCCCGCCGCGCTCGGCTCAGCGGTGGCCGACGAGCGCGATGATCGACTCGCTGTCGCCCGTCAGCGGCCCGCCCTTGAAGTCGCCGAGCATCTGCAGCACCTGCAAGCCGTTGAAGTGCATCAGCGCCTCCAGCTCGCGCGGGTAGAAGTAGCGGTGCGAGAGCTGCACCACAAACGACTCGGGCCCGGGCGCCTCGGCTTCGATGCGGTCGTAGTGGAACCACATCTGGTTGAGCTGCCGCACCGGGTCATAGGCCGACTGCTCGCTGTAGGTGTAATAGCTGCCATGCACCGGGTGCTTGAGGCGCGGGCCGACGTAGCGCTTGAAGGGCGAGCGCGAGAGGAACTCGAAGTCGGGCATCAGCACGTCGACGATGAAGACGCCGTCGGGCGAGAGCGCGCGCTTGACGCAGCGCAGGCAGCGCTCGACGTCTTCGACCGTGTAGAGGTGCATGAAGGCGTTGAATGGGCAGGTGATCAGGTCGAAGCGGCGGTTGAACGCAAAGTTGCGCATGTCGCCGCGCACCAGGTGCAGCGAGGACTGGCGCTTGCGCGGCAGCTTCGAGCGGCGCTCGGCGCAGCGGCGCAGCATTGACTGCGAGAGGTCGAGCCCGATGACCGTCGCCCCATCGCGCACCGCGCGCACCGCGACGCGACCGCTGCCGATGGCCAGCTCGAGCACCGGGCCGTCGGTGTCGAGGTACTGCTCGCCGTACCACCAGACGTCGCTGCGCCGGTATTGGAACTCGTGATCGTAGAAGCGCGGGTCGTCGTAGAACTCGTGGGTGCCCGCGTCGAGGTCGAACTCGTCCATGCCTTCTCCCGCCGATCGGCTCATCCGCGCGCCGCGCGCCGCGCGAGCAGGCCGGGCGCGCCCAGCGCCTCGCGCGCCCGCTCGGCGAGCGCCCAGGTGGCGCCCAGACCAAACCCGCCCACATGGGCCCACCAAGCGACGCCGGTCTCGCTGCCCTGCGTGGCGCTGGCCAAAAGAAGCTGCAACAAGGCCCAGGCGCCGAGCAGCGCAAACGCTGGCGGGCGCACGGTGAGCGGCACCGGCGTCGGCACCAGCGCCACCACCCGCGAGCCGGGCCGCAGCACCAGCCCCGCGCCCATCACCCCGGCCACGGCGCCCGAAGCGCCGATCATGGGCACCATCGACTCGGGGTGCGCCATGATCTGGGCCCCGGCGGCGCACAGCCCGGCCAGCGCGTAGAGCGCCACGAAGCGGCGCGGGCCGAGGCGATCTTCGACCGCCGCGCCGAAGACAAACAGGCACCATAGATTGCCGAGCAGGTGCACCACGCCGCCGTGCACGAAGGCGTGCGTGAACAGCGGCCCGAGCTGCTCCCAGGGCGTCAGCAGGCGCCATGATTCGGGGCTCGACAGCCGCGCCGGCACGAGGCCCAGCGTGCGCGCCGCGCCTTCGAGCGCGCCGTGGCCCCATTGGCCGGCAAAAGCGATGAAGTGCAGGGCGATGAGCAGCAGCGTCGCCCACGGGCGACGGGCGGCGGCGGGGCCGTCGATCCGCAACGGGATCATGGCGCGATGAGCCTTGACACGGCCGACATCCAAGCTCCGCTGATGGGCGCGCGCATCATACCGCGCCCGGAGCCGGACCCCTACTTTGGCACCGTCAGGAAACCAATCGTGCATTCGGGCGCGGTCTCGCGCACCGAGGGCGATCCCGCGACCGCTCTGGGCCGATTAGTTTCCTTCCGCCGCCTTTGCGTCGGGGCGGCGCAGCTCGACGGCGGTGGCCATGAGCTGCAGCTCGTTGGCCGGGATGTCGGTGACCGGCTTGCCGGCGTCTTCGGCGAGGTGCTTGCGCTCGGCTTCGCTGAGCGTGGTGACCGAGACGACGCCTTCGACGACGGCCTGGTGGCCATCGGCGTCGAGCGGCACGAAGAAGGCGTAGTCCTTGAAGCGGATGCGGGCGCGGGCGGTGGCGTCATCGCCGGCCAGGGTCATCCAGCAGCCCTTCTTCTTGCAGACCGCGCTCACCTTGCCGCTGACCTGCACGGTCTTGCCGGCGAAGTTCGGCGCGTCCTTGGCGAGAGCGTCCATGGTGATGCGGTCGGTCAGGGCAAAGGCCGCGCCGCGATGCACGACGCCGGCTTCGGCCATGGTCGCGCTGTTGGTGGGCATGCTGCTCGGCTGAGCGGGCGGAGAGAACAGGGCGATGAACAACAGGGTGATGCCGGTCATTTGGGCTTCCTCTCGCGGGACTTGTCGACGGCCGGGCGGATCGATATCACGGTCGGCGCGGCCCCTTCAACGCGCCCGGGCGGCGAATCATTCGCGGGCGGGGCGATCGTCGCCACAGTCGGCGCACGCGACGGAAGGCGAAGGCGCCGAGCAGCAGGATGA
>JAGQJJ010000311.1 GCA_020430675.1 Myxococcales bacterium | reverse complement strand
CGAGCAGGCCGATGCGGGCGGCGACCGGTGGGCCGTCGATGCGCGTCTCGCCGTCTTCCGAGGCGTCGACCTCGTCGTCTTCGCGCGCGTCGTCGTCGTCGGCGGCGACCGGCGTCGACACGTCTTCGATGCGAATCGCCGGGAACTTGGTGGTGGTCACGCCGAAGCGCTGCACCTCTTCGTGGCCGAAGATGACGCGCACGAAGCCGGCGAGGCGCTTGGGGCTCAGGTTGAGGCCCTCGCGGCGCACGAAGTGCTCCAGGTCGGCGAGCATGGCTTCGGCGTTCGGGTAGCGCGCCTCAGGTTGCTTCTGGCCCGCGCGGCGCGCGATGTCGGCCAGCGCGACCGGCAGGCCCGGCACCTTGTGCTCGATGCCCGGCGGCTCGTCCTCGCGGATGGCGCGCATGGTCGAGAACATCTCTTCGCCGCGGTATGGGTGGTGGCCGGTGACCAGCTCGTGCAGCAGCGTGCCCAGCGAGAAGAGGTCGGAGCGCGCGTCGGCGTCGTCGCCTTCGGTCTGCTCGGGGCTCATATAATCGTAGGTGCCCACAAAGCCGCGCTTGCGGCCGCCGCCGCTGGTGGCGGCGCGCGCGATGCCGAAGTCGACCAGCTTGACGGTGCCGTTCATCGAGACCAGCACGTTGCTGGGGTTGATGTCGCGGTGCACGATGTGCAGGGGCTGGCCCTCGTAATCACAGGCCTGGTGGGCGTAATCGAGCGCGTCCGTGACAGCGCGCACGATCTGGATGGCCAGCTCGAGCGGCATCAGCGGGCGCAGGCAGCCATGGGCCAGCGAGGCGATGGCCTCGGGGTCGTCGAGCGGCGTGGTCAGGGTATAGGCGCCATGCCCGCGCCCCTGGCCGCGGCCCAGGATCAGGGTGCGCAGCAGCTCGGGGTGAGCGGCCTGCAGGGCGTCGCGCGCGTTCTCGGCGAAGTTGGGCGCCAGGATGGCCAGATCGATGGCGCCGCTGGCCGAGCGGGCGGCGATCTCGGTGGCGTTGGCGGCCGGCGCGACTTCGAGCGGGCGAATCTGGGCGCACAGGGCCTGGATGATCGCGGTGCGCACGTCGACGTCGGGGTGGGCGACGACCACGCGGCGCGTGCGGCGGCGGGCTTCGCGCAGGAGGCGGCCGAGGTCGGTGCCCGGCAGGTACTCCATGGCGATGTACGCCTGCGACTCGACCAGATCGACCTCGTGGATCTGCACGATATGCGGGTGGTGCAGGTGCGCGGCGAGGCGGGCTTCATCGAGCAGCAAGCGCACGAAGGCGGCGTCGCCGGCCAGATTGGGCAGGATGCGCTTGATCGCCAGGTGGCGGGCGAAGCCTTCGACGCCGTCGCGGCGCGCGAGGTAGATGTCAGCCGTGCCGCCGGTGGCCAGCTTGCGCACCAGGGTGTAGCCACCGAAGGGTTCGGGCGCCATGGGCTGGCTCAATCGCGGTTCGCCCCGGCGTCGCTGGCGTCGGGCGTGGCGTCGGCTTCGGCGTCAACCGCGTGGGCCTGACGCGCGCCTTCGACGCAGCTTGAGCCCGCGCAGTACTCGCCCCGGAAACAGTCGTCGTCATCGGTGCAGTCACGCCCGGGCAGGTCGGGTGCGCAGGCGGCGAGCCCGGCGACAGCGAGGACAAACAGGCAGAGGCGCATCAGAACGTGCCTCCGAGGGTGACCGCGCCGGGGCCGATGCCCACGCCGGTGTCGGCGAGCAGGCCGTCTTCGGCGAACAGGACCAGCGCCGCGCCGGCGGCAAGCGCAACGCCGCCCACGCCGAACGAGACGTTGGACAGGAACGCGAAGCGGTCGGCGTCGTCGACGAGGCTCTGTTGGGCGGCGCGGGTCGAGGCGCGCTTTTCGAGCGCGTTGGCGTCATCGGCGGCGCTGTTGGCGGCGAGACCGAAGTAGACGCCGGCGCCGATGGCGGCGACGCCGACGCCGGCGGTGATATAGCCGATGAGGGCGCGCGAGATGCCGCCGCTTTGGGCGGGCGCGACCGGCTCGGCGACCACCGGTTCGGGTTCGGGCTCCGCGACGGCCGCGGGGTCGGGCGCGGTGGGCGCGCCGACGCCAACCGTGCCGCCGGCGACGAGGTTGACGGTATGGGCCTCTGGCGCGCCGCTCGGGGGTCGCAACTCGACCTGATGCGCGCCGGCGGGCAGCGTCCAGGGCCCGGGCAGCGGGGTGCGCCCGATGGGTTTGCCGTCGATCAGCACGGTGACGCCGGCCTGGGGGGTCTCGATGCGCAGGGTGCCCATCTGCTGGGCCGCCGGGGCCGGTTCCGCCGCGGCCGGTTGCACCAGGGCAGCGGCCGGCAGCAGGCAGCAGAGAGTCAACAGTGCGCGCATCGTTCGGTGTGTACCATCGCCCACCCCCCCCGGGCAACGCGTTCGGACCGTACGGTCACCTCCGACGCCAGCGCCCCCAGCCGTAGAAGCCGAGCATCAGGGCGAGGCAGGCCCAGGCGAAGGCGTCGCCGATGATCTGGTAGACGGTGGCCGATTGCAGAAGCGGCACCTCGTCGACCAGGGTCTCGGGCTCAACCGGGCGCGTCTGCTTGCGGATGCGCCCGACCGGATCCACAAACGCGCTCACCCCGGTCAACGTGCTGCGCACGAACGCCAGCCGGTGCTCGATCGAGCGCGGCACCGTTAGCGCAAAGTGCAGGTAGCGCTCGGCGGTCTTGCCGAACCAGTCGTCGTTGGTGAGGTTGATCAGCACATGCGGGCGGCCCTCGGCCAGCTCGCGGGTGAAGCCGGCGAGGATGCCCTCATAGCAGATGAGCACGCCGAGGCGCAGCGGCTTGACCTTGAACAAGTCGGTCTCGATGACCTTGAGCTCACGGCCCGGCTCGAGCGCGCCGGCGGCCGGGATCAGCTTGTAGATCCACGGGATGTAGCGCGCAAACGGCACGTACTCGCCGAAGACGAGCAGGTAGACCTTGTCGTAGCGACCCGCCACGGTGCCGTCGCCATCGAGCAGCCACGCCGAGTTGTAGGGCGTGACGTTCATGTCGCCTTCCCACCGCGGGGTGGGCGCCGGCTCGGTGCTGGTGGCGCCGAAGAGCAACGGGGTGTGAAAGCCGCGGATCGGCGCCGAGCGGTCGCGGCGTGAGGTGCCGCGCTGCACGTCTTCGGCGGTCACCGCCCGGTAGGCCTCGGCGATGGTGAACAGTCGCGAGAAGTCATCGGCCGTCGTGTGCCAGAAGCCGAGCCCCTGCGCGCGCTGCGAGACCGTCTGCAACTGGCGATAGAAGCGCGTCTCGATGCGGTTGCGCGCCTTGTCCAGCTCGGCGTCGGTCAGCCCGTCGCGCGCGGCGTCGGCGAAGATTGACAGCAGCACCGCTTCCGCCGCCTCGGCGGCCACGCCGGGGCGCAGATCGACCGAGATCTCGTAGAGCCCCGGGTCGCGGAAGCCGGGCACGAAGCCATAGAAGCCGCTCGCCAGCTCGCCTTCGGTGATCAACGCCCGCTGAAGCCGCGCCGAGTCGCCTTCAAACAGCGCCTCGTGCAGCACTTCGAGCGCCACCGTCATCGGATCGGTCACCGCCGGCGCGTGGTAGCCCACCACCAGGCGCTCGGCGCTCAGCGGCAGCGCCATCTCCAGCGAGCGGGCCGCCGCCTGCCGCGGCTCGACGACCTGCTTCGGGCCGGCGACGCCCTGGGCCGCCAGGTGGCCGTACGCCGCTTCGATCGCGCCCACCGCGCGCTCGGCGGTCACGTCGCCGGCGATGGCGATGACCGCGTTGTCGGGCGCGTAGTAGGCCCGATAGAACGCGAGGCAATCGTTGAGATCGATCGCCTTCAGGTCATCCATCCACCCCAGCGTGGGATGGCCATACGGATGCGCGGTGAACGCCTCGCGCCACAGCAACTCGCTCAGCTTGCCGCCGGGGTCGTTCTCGACGCGCTCCTTGCGCTCGTTGATGACCACCTCGCGCTCGGCTTCGAGCTGCGCGTCGTCGAGCGTCAGGTGCTCCATGCGGTCGGCTTCGAGCGTCACCACCTCTTCAAAGCCGGCGGCGGGCACGTCCTGGTAGTAGAACGTCCAGTCCAGCCACGTCGCCGCGTTGGTGCGCCCGCCCATGGCTTCGAGGATGCGATCAAACTCGCCCTCGGGCCGGTTGGCGGTGCCTTTGAACATCAGGTGCTCGAAGAGATGGGCGATGCCGGTGCGCCCGGCGCGCTCGTGGCGGCTGCCGACGCGGAACCACGTCTGGTAGCTGACCACCGGCGCCGCCGCGTCGTGCTGGTGCAGGACGGTCAGGCCGTTGTCGAGTTGATAGCGATCGACGCGCAGGGCGCCGGCTTTGAACTGCGCCGCGGGAGGGCGAATGGGAGCGTGCACCGCGTCAGGATGCCATGGGGCGACCCCAGATCGCCACGGCGAGCGTGATCCACGATGCGATCCACGCCAGCCCGCCGAGCGGGGTCACCGCGCCCAGGCCGCGCACGCCCGACAGCGCCAGCGCGTACAGGCTGCCGGAGAACAAAAAGAGCCCGGCGATCATGGCATAACCGGCCCACGTCGCGAGGCGCGGCTGGCCGCCGCCGCGCACCGCGTAGTCGACGGCAAACAGACCCAGCGCGTGGTAGACGTGGTAGGCGCTCGCCGTGTGCCAGACCTTGAGCGCCTCGGGCGAGAGCCGGTTGGCCAGCGCGTGCGCGCCAAACGCGCCCGCCGCCACCGCGAGCGCCATCGCGATCGCGCCGATCGCCGCAAAACGCATCAGCGGGCCCGGTTGACGATCACGGTCTTGCGCGTCGCCGCCTCTTCGTCTTCGCGGGCGATGACGGTGATGCGGTTGACGCCCTCTTCCAGCGGCACGCGCGCCGAGAACGGCAGGCGGTCGGCGACCGCGTCATCGGCGTTCGACTGGAAGAAGACCTTGCGGTTGTTGACGTAGATGAGCAGATCCTTGACCAGCCGCCGGCTCAGGATCTCACCGCTCAGCGTCAGCGCATCATCGTGCGTCTCGACCGCCAGCGTGCGGTCGCTCAGCGTGATGACCGGCGGCCCGTTCGGCTCGACGGCGCGAATCTGCGGGCGGGCCTCGACCTGATCATCGACCGAGACCGAGGTGCCATCGACCCAGGTGAAGCCGGCGTCGGTCGGCACGCGATACCACTGCCCGAGGCGGGCGTCGGCGACCGCAAAGCCGCCAGCAAGCGCAACGGGCACCGCGTCGTCATGCGCCGCCCCGCGAAGCTGCAGGTCACCGCCATCATGGGCCAGCAGCCGCACGCGCGCCGCGTCGGGCACGACCTCGGCGCCGAGCACCGGCAGCAGCAGCTTCTCGGCGGTGGTCTCGCGCGTCTCGCCGTCGGCGATGGCCACCATCACCGGCACCGCGCCGGGTTTCTCGGCCTTGACCTTGAAGCCGAACCGCAGCGTTGCCGTGCCGCCGACCGGCAGCCCGTCGCCCTTGACCCGCCCCTTGCGGATGAAGACCCCGCGGTCCAGGTCGGACTCGTCGTTGCGCAGCGTGCCCAGCAGCTCGAAGCTGTCGCCCGGGCCCTCATTGCGCACGTCGACCACCATCTCGGCCTCTTCGCCAAGCTGCAAGAGCCCGTCGCCATTGCCGCTGGTGCTGGACCGGGTCTCCCGGCACGACGGCCAGGTGAAATTGGACGGCGAAGTGTGGACGGCGCGCCCGCTGA
>JAGQJJ010000310.1 GCA_020430675.1 Myxococcales bacterium | reverse complement strand
CCTCAAGCTCGCCGATCGCGCCTGATCGGATCTCCGTCGGGTCATCTGCGGACCCCAGGCTCAATCGGCGCTGACGGGCCGGTAGCCCCGGATCGCTGGAACGGTGGCCCGATCCTCGGGATTGATCCTCACCCGACCTGATCGCTCATTCGCGCTGAGGCCCAGTTCGTCACCCGGAGGTCGGGACAAAAGTGCCCCTTGTCCATCGAGTGGACCAGCTGGCTCACTGTCTGTTGCGACACAAGCACGCGCGCCAACGAGGGGCGAGCCATCGTACTCCTCGCGGCGCGCGGTGCAACAGGGAGGAGGCACTGATGAACCGTGACCGCGA
Organism: Myxococcales bacterium; assembly: GCA_020430675.1. Next base: position 5,331 of record JAGQJJ010000310.1, on the reverse strand, counting down.
GATTCGACGCCACGCCGGGGCACTGGGCTTGGGCTTGGGGCGCCTCGACTTCCATGTGGTTGATGATCCCCGGGCTTCGTATTCGACGCCGTTGTCGACGCTGCTGACCGCGTTGATGCTCGGTCTGGTGGCGGGCAAGCGTTCGCTGGCCGAGACCGAGCGGCTGACGACGCAGCTGAGCCCGAGCATGGGCAAGCTGTTCGGCATCAAGTGCCGCGTGCCTGACACGACGATGCGCGATTTGGCCGTCGCGCTGAGACCCGACAGCCTGCGACAGCTCATCCGCCAACAGACGCTCGATGCCCACCGGCGCAAGCAGCTTCAGCCATGCGGCCTGCCGTGCGGAGTGGTCTCCATCGACGGCAAGCACACGCGCACTCGGATTCCCGACGACGTCTATGCGCAGCGTCAGGGCGGCACCAGCCTCATGCGCACGCTGACGTGCTCGCTGACGTCGAGCCGCGCCGCCATCTGCGTCGACGCGGTGCCCATCGCCAAGGCGCTGTCGGAGCAATCTGCCTTCCCCGAAGCCTTGCATGGCCTCCTCGAAGCCTACGGACACACCGACCTCTTCGAGTTCATCACCTGCGACGCCGGCCTCAACAGCCTGGCAAACGCGGACCTCGTCAACGCCCACGACCTGGGCTATGTGTTTGCCATCAAAGAGGATCAGCCCACGCTGCTCGCCGAGGCCGAACGGTTGCTCGGGCGCCTGCCGCACGACCAGGCCCTCGCGCAGACCACCGACACGCTCAGCAACTCCAAGACCTGGCGCCGTCGCGTCTGGCTCACCGATGAGATGGCCGGCTATCACCACTGGACCCACCTGCGCCTTGCCATCCGCGTGCAATCGGAGATCGTCGAGCGCGGCCGGGTCACCGCGACCAGCGACCGATACTTCGTCACCAACGCCCCTCGCGGACGCTTCAACGCCAGGCAGTGGCTACGCCTCATCCGCGGCCATTGGGGCGTCGAGAACGACTGCCATTGCACCCTCGACCGCTTCTTCCTCGAAGACGACCACCCATGGATGCACGACGCCCGCGGCATGCTCGCCATCGCCCTGCTGCGCCGCGTCGCCCTCAACATGCTGCTGCTCTACAAGAAGGTCTCCCGCCGCGCCGACAAGCTCATCTGGCGGGCTACCTTCGAGTGGATCTACATCACGCTCGTCGCCGCCGACGCCACCTCCATCCAAGGCGCTCGATGGCGCTCCATCCCCCCTCGGCCGGGCTGAAGACCGCCGATCGGGCAACCGGTCGCCGAGGGACGAACCACGGGGACTGGCGCTTGCTGGGGGGCGGCGCCGACGACATGCTCGCCGCGGCGGGCAGCCATGCGACCCTCCAACAACCCCGCACCTGCCGGGGCTGGGGCTGCATTGCTCGCGGCGAGGCCTGGTGGCTTCGACGATCACCGAATCGTCACCGGCGGCGTCTATGCCGGCCGGCGCCGATCGATCCTGCTTCCACGGCGCGCGCCGTTGACACGTCGGGGGCCCTGTGCTATCAACCGCCACCATTTTGTTGACCCGCGGCGCTCGGAAAGCGCGATTTTGGTCGAGTTTTCCGGGGTTTGCGCGCCTTGAAGGGGCGTGGGCTAGCGGTAAGCCACGGGATTTTGGTTCCCGCTGACGTAGGTTCGAATCCTACCGCCCCTGCTTCGCTCCCCGGAGGCTCGACCATGTCGGTCCGGATCTTCTCCGGCAACTCGAACCCTGAACTGGCGAGGGCGATCTGCGCGTACCTCGGCACCGACCTGGGCAACGCGCGGGTCGGCCGGTTCTCGGACGGCGAGATTCGGGTCGAGATCGACGAGTCGGTTCGCGGGGCTGACGTCTACGTGATTCAGAGCACCTGCGCCCCGGTCAACGACAACCTGATGGAGCTGCTGATCGTCACCGACGCCCTCAAGCGGGCCTCGGCCGGCAGCGTCTCGGCGGTCATGCCCTATTTCGGCTACGCAAGGCAGGACCGCAAGGCCTCGCCCCGGGCCCCCATCTCGGCGCGGCTGATGACCGATCTGCTCACCGCCGCGGGGGCCAATCGTCTGATCACCATGGAGCTGCACGCCGGTCAGATTCAGGGCTTCTTCAACGGCCCGGTCGACCACCTCTACAGCTCGCCGGTGATGCTCAAGCACATGGTCTCGCTGGGCCTCGAACGGCCGGTGATCGTCAGCCCCGACGCGGGCGGCGTGGAGCGCGCGCGGGCCTACGCCAAGCGCATGAACACCTCGCTGGCCATCCTCGACAAGCGGCGCGCCGGGCCCAATGTGGCCGAGGTGATGAACCTGGTCGGCGACGTCAAGGGCTGCGACGCGATCATCGTCGACGACATGATCGACACCGCCGGCACCCTGGTGCAAGGCGCCCAGGCGCTGCGCAACTTCGGGGCGCGGCGGGTCTTTGCGTTTGCGACGCACCCGGTGCTCTCGGGCCCGGCCATCGCGCGCATCAGTGAGAGCTGCCTCGAAGAGGTGGTCGTCTCCGACACCATCCCGCTGACCAGCTCGGGGCGCGCCTGCCCCAAGCTCAAGGTGTTGTCGGTGGCCACCATCTTTGGTGAGGCCATCAAGCGCATTCACGATCTCGACTCGGTGAGCAGCCTCTTCGACTGAGGCGGCTCGCCACTTCCTGCAAGGACGACTCGAATGGAAGCCATCGCCCTTCAAAGCACCACCCGCGACGGCCGCGGCAAGGGCCCCAATCGCCGGCTCCGCGCCGCGGGTCGCGTGCCCGCCGTGGTCTACGGGCACGGCGTCGAGACCCCCCTCGCCGTCTCGCTCGACCCCACCGAGCTGAACGCCGCGCTCGCCAACCCCAAGAAGCAGAACGCCCTGTTCGACGTGTCGGTCGACGGCGAGCGCAACGTGGTGGTCCTGGTGCGCGACATTCAGCGCGACGCCGTCAGCCGGGCCATCGAGCACGTGGACCTGGTGGCGCCCGACCTCAACCGCCCGGTTGTCGCCGTGGTGCCGCTGGAGTTCACCGGCCGCTCGATCGGCGTGCAGACCGGCGGCCGCCTGCGCACCCCGTACCGCGAGGTCAAGCTGCGCTCGGTGCCCGCGCTGGTGCCCGCCGCGGTGGTGATCGACGTCACCCAGATGGACCAGGGCGACACGCTCATGTCGAGCCAGCTCCCGCTGCCCGAGGGTGTTGAGGTGGTGGCCGAGCGCGACTTCGTGGTGGCCAAGGTGCTCAAGCCCCGCGGCGTCAAGAAGGTCGCCGCCAAGGAAGAGAAGAAGAAGAAGAAGTAGGCCGCCGAGCGGAGCTGCGGCGGAGCGTCGTGATGGAACGTCACCTGGTGGTGGGACTCGGCAACCCCGAGCCGCGTTATGCCAAGAACCGGCACAACGTGGGCTTCATGGTGGTCGACCAGCTCGCCGCCGATGAGCGCATCGATCTCGGCCGCAGCAAGTTCAACGCCGCCTACGGCGCCGGAACCGTGGAGCAAAACCCGGTCGTGCTGCTCGAACCGCGCACCTTCATGAACCTGAGCGGGCGCGCTGTCGCCCCGGCGGCGCGGTTTTTTGGCGTCGAGCCGAATCGCATCGTGGTGGTGCACGACGAGCTCGACCTTCCGTTCGGGCGGCTGCGACTCAAGGTTGGGGGCGGCCACGCCGGCCACAACGGCCTTCGCTCGATCATCGCCGACCTGGGCAGCCGTGAGTTTCTACGGCTGCGGGTCGGCATCGGCCGGCCGGTGCACGGCGCGGCGAGCGATTACGTGCTCGCCGACTTCAGCGCCGAAGAGCGCCCGTGGCTGCCCGACCTGCTCGAACGCGCCGTCGGCGCCCTGCGCGCGGTGCTGCGCGAGGGCGTCGACAAGGCGATGAACGCGATCAACGCGACTTGATACCCGAGCGCCCACGCCGGGCGCCGCGAAATTTCGATGATGGACGGGGCGGGCCGGCGGGCGCCGGGCGCTCCGAGGACAGGAGTCGAGGACTTGCACAGCTATCTCTGGGCCATCCCGGTCTCGGGTCTGCTCGCGTTGGCGTTTGCCTTCGTGAAATCGAACTGGATCAATCGGCAGAGCCCCGGCAATGACAAGATGCGCGAGATCGCCAACGCCATCCGCGAAGGCGCGATGGCGTTCCTCGCCGCCGAGTATCGCAAGCTCGCCATCTTTGTCGTGGTCGTCGCCGCGCTGCTGGCGTGGTCGAACAACGGCCAGGCCGACAGCCACGCGCTGATCGCGGTCTCGTTTGTGGTCGGCGCCATCTGCTCGGCGCTCGCCGGCTACTTCGGCATGCGCGTGGCCACCGCGGCCAACGTGCGCACCACCAACGCCGCCCAGGAAGGCCTCGCCGGCGCGCTCGGCGTGGCCTTCAGCGGCGGCGCGGTCATGGGCATGTGCGTGGTCGGCCTGGGCGTCATCGGCCTCGGCGGCCTGTTCATGGTCTACAGCGACATGGGCCTGCTCGGCAGCGGCGACATCAGCGATGACGGCGCGCTGCTGATGCGGGTGCTCAACGTGCTCTCAGGCTTCAGCCTGGGCGCCAGCTCGATCGCGCTGTTCGCCCGCGTCGGCGGCGGCATCTTCACCAAGGCCGCCGACGTCGGCGCCGATCTGGTGGGCAAGGTCGAGGCGGGCATCCCCGAGGACGACCCGCGCAACCCGGCGACCATCGCCGACAACGTGGGCGACAACGTCGGCGACGTCGCCGGCATGGGCGCCGACCTCTTCGAGAGCTATGTCGGCGCCATCGTCGGCTCGATGATCCTGGGCATGAGCTGGATGCCGGCCATGTCGGAGCACAACGGCCTCAACCCGGTCGTGCTGCCCCTCTTCATCGCCGGCGCCGGCATCATCGTCAGCATCCTCTGCACCTTCCTGGTGCGCGTCAAAGAGGGCGGCAACCCGCAGAGCGCGCTGAACACCGGCACCTTCGCCGCCGGCATCATCATGCTCGGCGTCAGCTACCTGCTCATCCATCAGTTCCTCGGCGACGGCCCGATCAAGGTCGGCGAAGAGACCTACTCCGCGATGGGCGTCTTCTGGGCCACCGTCGGCGGCCTGGGTTCGGGCATCGCCATCGGCGTGGTGACCGAGTACTACACCAGCGATCACTACGGCCCGGTCAAGGGCATCGCCGACGAGAGCACCACCGGCCCGGCGACCAACATCATCTCGGGCCTGGGCGTCGGCATGATGTCGACCGCCATCCCCACCGCGCTCATCTGCGCCGCCATCCTGGTCGCCTACTACACCTCGGGCCTCTACGGCATCGCCATGGCCGCCCTGGGCATGCTGAGCACCACCGGCATCCAGCTCGCCGTCGACGCCTACGGCCCCATCGCCGACAACGCCGGCGGCATCGCCGAGA
>JAGQJJ010000309.1 GCA_020430675.1 Myxococcales bacterium | reverse complement strand
GAGCGAGAAGGTGCGCGTCAGCCCGCAATCGACGGCCAGCGCCAGCAGCTCGCCCATCGCCTGGGTGCGCGTCATCAGGTCGACGCCGTTGGCGGGCGGCGCCGGTGGTTGGCAGGCGGGCGCGGCGGCGTCGACGCGGCGCTGAAGCTCGCGGACGTGCTCAAGATGCGCCTCGAGCCGCTGGCGGTCGCGGGCACCGAGCTTCGCGCGCAGCCCGGCGGCGTCTTCGAGCACCGCGTCGAGCACGACCAGCCGACGCTCGGCCTCGACGCGATCGGCGCGCACGGTGAACAGGCGGTCGAACAAGGCGCGCGGCGAGAGCTCGGCCGGGTTCGTCGAGTACGGGCCGTTGTACGAGATGGCATTCCAATGGCCGTAGTCATGGAACCGCGCCGGGCTGACGCCCGCCTCGATCGAGCGGAACTGCGGCGGCGTGCCATACCAGTTGGGGTGGCGGGCGATGAACTGGTCGAGCGTGGGCCGCAGCGCGGTCAGCGAGTGGGAGCCATGATCGAAGCCCTCGGGCATGATGCGATCGCCGGTCATCGCGACCATGAAGCCGCGCATATGGCCATCGCCCTGCCCCGGCGGCATCGGCGGGATCTCGGTGTGCGGCTCAAGACCGGTGATCGCGGTCACCCGATGTCGCGCCAGCGGCGTGAGCAGCTCGGACGCCGCGTAGCCGGGCCCGACCGTCGCCGGCGTCCACAGATCGGGATGCCCCGCCTGCTCGGCGCCGTGGCCGGCATGCCAGGGGGTGCCATTGGCCCAATAGAACAGACCGAAGAACGGCTCGGCGATGCCTTGCGCGCGCGCCGAGCCGCGGCCGAACATGGCTTCGAGCGGCGGCAGCGCAATGCTGATCGCGGCGCCGCCCAGGCAGCCGCGCAGGAAGGTGCGCCGAGAGAGCGGGCGGCGGGGGATCGAGACCATCACTCTTCCTCCATCGCCAGCGGTGTTTCGTCGGGCGGCGAGAGCGTGCGGAAGCCTTCGCTCAACACCAGCGCCCGCATCAGGCCGTCGAAGGTATAGCCCTCTTCGGCCATCGAGTCGGCCAGCTCGTCGATGACCGCCTGCTCGTCGAGCGTATCGAGGCGGCTCGTGGCATGGCGGTAGAGCTGCTGCGCGATGCAGCGGCCCACCCGGGCGTCGTGGCGCAGCATCGCGGCCAGATCGACGCTGTCATGCAGCGGGGTGCCATCAAAGTCGCCGGTCGCGTCGACCGGGAAGCCATCGACCTCGGTGCGATAGCGGCCGATCGAGTCGAAGTGCTCGAACAGGAAGCCCGGCGGGTCGATGAACGCATGGCAGCCGGCGCAGGCGGGCGATGAGCGGTGCTGCTCAAGGCGCTCGCGCAGCGTCGGCGGGTCGTCTTCGGTCGGCGTCAGGTCGAGATCCACGTCGCCGGGCGGCGGCGGCACGGTCTGGCAGAGCACCCGCTCGCGCACATATTTGCCGCGCAGCGTCGGCGAGGTCTCGGTCGGGTGCGCGTTCATCGTCAAAAACGCGCCCAGCCCGAGCACCCCGGCGCGGGGCACCTCGGGGCCAAACGTGATGGGCACGAAGGCGGTCGGCGTCGCCTCCGGCACGTCGACGCCGTAGAGCGCCGCCAGATCGCGGTTGACGTAGGCCCGCGGCGCCGAGAACAGGCCGCGCAGGTCGCCGTGGCGGCGGAAGACGAGGTCGTCGACGAGCAGGCGGACCTCGGTCTCCATCGCCCACAGCAGCTGTGCGTCGAAGCCGGGGTAGACCGCCGGGTCGCGCTGCACCGGGGCGAGGCGGGGAAGGTGGAGGTACTGGGCGAAGAAGTCCTGCACCGCGTCGCGGGCCCGGGGCAGCGCCAGCAGGCGGTCTGCCTGGGCGGCGAGCGTCGTCGGGTCGAGCAGCTCGCCGCGCTCGGCGGCGTCGAGCAGCGCTTCATCGGGCGCGCTGTCGGTCAGCAGAAACGCGAGGCGGCTGGCCATCTCATAGGGGGTGTAGCGGCGGCGATCGAGGTCATCGGGCGCGGGCGCGGGCTCGCCGGTTTCGACGCGGTAGAGGAAGCTCGGCGACTGCAACAGCCCGGCCAGCGCGTTCTCGGCGCCGAACAGCGCGTCGCCGACGCCGGTCGCCCGTGCGACGCCCAGCCAACGCTCGACCTCTTCTTCGGCCAGCGGCCGGCGGAAGACGCGGCGGCCCATCGTCTCGATGAAGTCGCGGGTGCAGGCATCGGCCGCGGCGATCGGTCGGCAAAGCAACACCCGCGCCAGCCGCTCGGGGTCGTGAAAGACCGCCGCCGCCACGGCAAAAGCCGCCGCCGCGTACTGCTCGACGCCGCCCGCCGAGACATCGGTGGTGGCGGCGCCGATGGAGTGGAACAAGAACGGGTTGGTATCGGCCTCGACCGGCGTGGCCGGCAGGCCGGGGCCAAACAAGTCTTCAAGCGTATTGCGATGTTGCCGCGCCGTGAGCCGCGCCATGACCGGCGGCGCCGGCACAAACGGCCGCTCGGGCGGCAGCTCCTCGGGCGGCCTCTGCTCGGGCGGCATCTGCTCGGGCGGCATCTCGTCCGGCGGCCGCTGCTCGGGCGGCATCTGCTCGCGCGGCATTTGTTCCGGCGGCCTCTGCTCGGGCGGCGGGCCGGCGTCCACCCGCGCCGCAGGCTGCCCCGGCGGCGCAGCATCCGGCGGCGGCCCCTCTTCACAGCCCGCGACCGCCAGGGCCAGCCCCAGCGCGAGCGTCATCCATCGCCTCATCAGCGCTCCAATCCGCGGGCGGCACCCCGCGCGCAGCAGAATCGCGCGACCGGCGCCCCCGAATCAAGCGGGCGCGGGCCGATAGGTGAGCTGCACCATGCCATTGCCGAAGGCTTGCGAGCCGATGAGGCGCAGCGGATGGCGGCGCGTGGCGCCGGCAAAGAGGGGCACGCCCGCGCCGAGCACGATGGGGATCACGGTCACGATGGCTTCGTCGATCAGCCCGGCGTCGAGCGCGGCGCGGATGAGGACGCCGCCGTCGATGTAGACGTCGCGATCACCAGCGGCTTTGCGCGCCTCGGCGATGATCTCTTCGATCGAGCCGCTGACCGGCCACACGGCCGGCGGGGCGTCGTCGAGGGGGCGATGGCTGGCGATGAGCACCGGCTTGTCGTAGGGCCACTCGCCGCCGAAGCCACGCACCACATCGTAGGTGCGGCGACCCATGAGCAACGCGCCGATCTGGGCCATGAAAGCACTGTAGCCGTGGTCGTCTTCCACGGCGTCGCCCTCGGCGCCGGGCAGCCACGACAGGTCGTCGTCGAGGCCCGCGATGAAGCCATCGAGCGAGCTGGCGATGAAGACACGGATGCGGGCGCTCATGTCATTCTTCCGATGTCGAGAAATCGAAACGGATCGCCTGGGCGATGCCGAACTTGGGGGTGGCATAGATCTCCACTGCACCGTTCAGGTAGCGCACCCCGGCGGCGAGCGAAACAATCGGAACACTGTCGTCGCCGCTGCCGATCGGGATGGCAGCGCCTTCCCAAAGCCCGCCGGCGAAGCCGACGCCATCGTATTGCCCGCCGGCCACGCCCAGGGTGCCGCCCACATAATACCAAGGCTCGGCGACAAGGTAGGCGACTGTCTCAAGGCCATTGACGGCCGCCTCAGACTTGGACGGGCGATAGACCTGTGCGGTATTGCCGCGAATGTACGCCCAGCCACCGCCCATGTCCCAACCGTAGCTCACCCCTCGGTCGAAGGTGTAGCCGATCTGCGGGCCGATGGCGGCGTGACAGCCGAGGATCAGAAAGGCCAAAAGGGCGAGGGCAAAGACGCGCATCAATCCTCCCATCGGCGCGAGCTTACGGACGAAAACGGCAGCGGGGCAACCTTTGCGGGCACCGAATCAGGGATGCGCAAGCACCGGGCACCGGCGGCGGCCGGCCGGTCTCAGCAGCGCGCCGATCTGCGCCATGAAAACACAGTCGGCGTGGTCGTCGTCGGTGGCGTCGCCCTCGGCGCCGGGCCGCCAAGACAAGTCGTCGCCGAGGCCGGCGATGAAGCCATCGAGCGAGCTGGCGATGAAGACACGGACGCGGGCGTTCATGTCAGTGTCCTGGTGCCATCAGAAGAAATCGACGGTCTGGAAGAAACCCACCTTGGGGGTGGCGTAGAGCTCCCATTCGCCGTTGAGGTAGCGCACACCGCCCGCCAGCGAAAGCGTCGGGCGGCAGGTGTCGTCGAAGCAGTCGAAGTCGAACTCGCGCTTATCCTCGAAGCCAGCCAGCGGGATGACATAGGCTTCCCAAAGACCGCCCGCAAAGCCGACGCCGTCGTGTTGCCCATAGGCCGCGCCCAGCGTGGCGCCGGCGTAGTACCAGGGCTCGGCGACAAGGTAGCCGACCCATTCGCGGCCGTCGCTGGCGGCGCCCCTCTTGGCGGGACGAAAGACCTGACCGAGATTGCCGTGGAGGTACAAGAGGCCGCCGCCCGCCTCCCAGCCGTAGCTCAGGCCACGATCGAAGGTATAGCCGACCTGGGGCCCGGCGGCGGCGTGGCAACCCAGGGTCAGAAGGCCCAAAAGGGCGCGGGTCAAGGTACGCATCGCTCCTCCGATCAGCCGGAGCTTACGGGCGGAAGCGGCCGCGGGGCAACCCCGGCGGGCCCGGCCCGGAGTCAGGGCGATGATGGCCGCGGAGTCGGCCGCGAGCGGCGTGGCATCGATGCGCTGCGTCCACGCCGCGTTGGGCCAGCGGGCGACGCCGTGCCCGGCGCCGGTGTCCGTCGGCCCGACGTCGAGCGGGTCCATGGCGGCGTCGGTGGAGCGCCCGCCGCCGCCGCCGGCGCCGCAATCCGGCGCGTGCAACCGGCCAGCGTTTTTGGGCTTCGGGCAACCGCCCGGCCCCCTTCTGCATCGAACCGGCGACGCCGACCCGAGGCTGTGGTAGAAAGGCGCCGCGATGAGCGACATCCACCAAAGAAAACGCGACCATATCGCGCTGTGCAGCACCGACGAGGTGCACCCCGGCGTGCACTTCGGGCTGTTTGAAGACGTCGCGTTGATGCACGACGCGCTGCCCGAGCTGGCCATGAGCGAGCTTGACCTGCGCACTTGCCTGCTCGACCATACGCTCGCCGCGCCGGTGATGGTGACCGGCATGACCGGGGGGCCGCCCGAGGCCGGTGACATCAACGCCGGGATCGCCCGCGTCTGCGCCGATCTGGGGCTCGCCTTCGGGGTCGGCAGCCAGCGCGTCATCACCCGCGACGCCGCCTCGGCGACCACCTTCCAGGTGCGCAGCGCCGCCCCGGGGGTCGTGCTGGTGGGCAACCTGGGCGTCAACCAGGTCCGGGATCTGGGCGTGGGCGTGGTGCGCGAGCTGGTGGCCCGCATCGAGGCCGACTACCTGGCCGTGCACCTCAACCCCGCCCAGGAGCTCGCCCAGCCTGGCGACGAGGCCGATCACGACTTCCGCAGTGGTTACGCCACCATCGGCGCGCTCGTCGAGGCGCTGGACGGGCGCGTGCTCGTGAAGGAGTGCGGCACCGGGCTCTCGCCGAAGGTCGTCCGCCGCCTCGCCAGCGTGGGCGTGCGGGCCGTGGACGTGAGCGGCAGCGGCGGCACGAGCTGGGTGAAGGTGGAGGCGCTGCGGGCCCAGGGGCGCAAGGCCGCGCTGGGCGCGCTCTTCGCCGGCTGGGGCATCCCGACGGCGGCCGCGGTGC
>JAGQJJ010000308.1 GCA_020430675.1 Myxococcales bacterium | reverse complement strand
CGATCGCGGCGGCGAACACCACGAAGAGGATCGAGCGGCCGTGCCGTTGCAGGAACGAAGCGACGTTCACGGGGCCCGCGCGATCTCGACGGTCATGCCGTCCGCCAGCGGGTAGCCGCCCACGACGACGATGTTGTCGCCGCCGCCCAGGCCTGCGGTGGGTTCAAGCGCGGCGCGGCCGCCTTCTTCGAACCGAACGGTCACCGGGGTCTCGTGCACCTGGCGCTCGGCGTCGACGCGGAAGACGACGAGCTGATCCTCGCGGCGCACCAGCGCGGCGTGCGGCACGAGAAGGCTCGGCGCCGGCGCGGTGGCCAGCACGGCGCGCACGGCCTGGCCCTCGAACGCAGGGATCTCTTCGCCGAGCGGCGTGCGCGATCCGCCGGCGGCGAGCCTCAACCGAACCGCCACCAGCCCCGTCTGGGCGTCGACCCGGGCGGCGACCAGCCGGACGCTGCCTTGCAGATCAGCGAAGCTGCCATCGACGGCGCTCACCGTCAGACTTCCGCCGGCTTCGAGCGGCGCGGCGTCGGCGGGCGTCAGACCGATGACGGCTTCGAGGGCATCCCCCGTCGGTCGCAGCTTCAGCAGGGCCGTGCCCATCGTGTAGATGCCGCCCGGCTCGACCGCCACCTCCGTGACGCGCGCGCGCTGATCGGCGCTGAGCGCGCGCGGCTCGATGCCGGTGCGCCGCAGCGTCGCGACGTGCGTGCGCGCCTGGGCGACGGCGCCCTGCGCCTCGCGCAGCGCCTCTTTGGTGAGCAGCTTGTTGTCGAACAGCTCTTGCAGCGCGCCGAGGCGCTCGCGGGCGACGTCCAGCTCGGTGCGGGCAGCGTCAAGCTCTTGGCGAGCCTGCGGCACCGGCTCGATCGCCACGAGCGCGGCGCCGGGCGCGACGACCTCATCCACCCGCGCCGAGAGGGTGACAACGCGGCAGTCATAGGGCGCCCCCAGCGTCAAAGCCGTGTCGGTGCGCGCTTCGATCCGACCGAAGAAGACCTTGTGTTCGATGGCATCGGCCGCCTCGACGGGCGCGACCGAGACAAAGGGAATCGGCGACGCCGGGGCTTCTTCGCCCGCTTCGTCGGCCTCGGGCCGGGCGCAGCCGGCGACGACCCCGAGCACCAGCGCAAGGCGCCATCTTCGATCAGCGCATGTCATCGGCGTGCCCTTCGAGGCGATAGGTCAGGAGAAGGCCGGCGGCGATCTCCAGCTCGAGCCAGGCGTGTTGGAGCGATTGGCCCAGGTCCAGCGCAGCGAGCCGCGCTTCAAAGACCGTGTCGACGGCGTCGGCCAGATCGGCGACGGTCAGGCGCGCAGCGTCGAACTGCGTCTGCACCTGGCCCAGCTCTGCTTCGCGCTCGGCGACGATCTGGCGGGCCAGCGCCCGCCGCGCTTGCAGGCCGCGCACCTCGGTGAGCTTCTGCGTGACCGCCAGCCGCGCCAGCCGCCGCTGGGCTTCGGCGCGACCGACGGCGCGCCGATGGGCCGCGGACTGCCGCTCGACGCCCAGCCGACCGCTGTCGGCGATGGGCAGGCCGATGGTGGCGTCGACACCGCCGGTGTACAGGCCCGCGGTGTCGCGGCCGCCGCTGACGCTGAGCACGATGGGCGGAAAGCGTTGCGCGATCGCGGCCTGGGTATCGGCCTCGGCGCCCTGCGTCAGCGCGGCGAGCGCTTTCAGGTCGAGCCGGTGGGCATCGAGCCCTTCCAAGAGCGCGCCGGCGTCGATCTGGTCGGCGTCGGGCTCCGGCCCGGGGTCGGCGACAAACGCCAGCGGCGCTTCGTCCGCCACGCCGAGCAGCGCGCGCAGGGCCCGCTCGCCGTTGGCGAAGTTGTCCTCGGCTTCGAGCGCGCGGACCCGCACGTCATCGGCCAGGCGCTGCATCTGCACCACGCGCCAGCGGTCGACCAACCCGCGGTCGAGCAAGGCATCGAGCGCCGCGCGGCGGGCTTGAATGGCATCGGCCCAGGCGCGCAGCAAGTCGCGGCGTTGCTGCTCTGCGAGCACGTCAAACGTGCGTTGGCGCGCCTCCTGGGCCACCTGCCACTCGCGCCACGCCAGGTCGAGGCGGATCGACTCTTCTTCGGCGCGGCGGGCGCGGGTGCGGGCTTCGCCGCCGCGACCGCCGTTGATCTCCCAGCCGAGCCCGAGGGAGAAGCCGGCCAGCGTGTCGTCGCCGTAGAGCGGCGCGACGACGCCAGCGCTCAGCTCGGGGTTGGGCAGGATGCCGGCCGCCAGCACCTCGACGCGGGCGACGTCCAGCTCGGCGCGCGCGGCCTGCAGTTCGGGGTTGCCCGCCACGGCCAGCAGCGCGGCCTCCATCGGCGACACGCCGTCGGTGGGGTCAAGCGGGCACGGCACCAGCAGCGGGTGCTCAACGTCGCGGGCGCGCAGCCAGTGTTCGGCGAGGGTCGCGGGCGGCAAGGGCGGCAAGGGCGGAGGGCGTGGCAACGCGCACCCTGCCGTCGCCAAGGCCGCGACAAGGAGGGGGGCGCGGCGATGTCGCGTGCGCGTTGCCACGGGCGCAACGTAGCAAACACAAGATGAGAGGATGATGAGAGGCGGGCGCTTCCGAGCGGGCTTCAGTCGCCGACCGGCAGGTCGACGCGCACCTCAAAAACGCCGGCTTCGGCCATGACTTCGATGGCGCCGCCCGCGCGTTGCAAGGCGCGCTGGCAGAGCGTGAGGCCCAGGCCGACATGCCCTTCATCCGCCGTGCGCGCGGCGTCGCGGCGCCAGAATGGCTCGAGCGCGTGCGCAGCTTCGTCGGGGCCGACGCCCGAGGCGGCATTGGCGACCACCACCCGCAGGCGATGTGCAGCGACGGCCGCGTCGAGGCGGATCGCGCTGCCTTCATCGGAATGGCTCACCGCATTGGCCAGCAGGTTGCCGATCACCAGTCGCAACGTGACGCGATCAACGCGAATGGTTTGCGACCCTTCGCTGCGTTGCAGCGTCAGCCCGCGCCGCGTCGCCGCCTCGGCCAGCGGCGCCCAGGCGGCGTCGATGAGCTCGCCCAGGACGACCGCCTCAAGCACGACATCCGCAGCGTCGCCGAGGCGAGCCAGATCCAAAAGCGTCTGCACCGTCGCCTGCATCTCAAGACAGATCGCCAGCGCCTCATCGGCAAGCGCGCGGTGCGCCTCGGGCGCGCGCGGCCGCGAGAGCGCAAGCTCAAGCTTGGCGCGCAGACCCGCGAGCGGCGTGCGCAGTTCATGGGCGGCCGCGTTGGTGAGGGCCTGTTCGCGTTGCACGAAGCGTTGCAGCCGGGCCAGCAGCCCGTTGAGCGCGCCGATCACCGGCAACAGCTCGTTGGGCGCACCGGGATCGAGCACGATCGGCGACAAGGCGTCGGGCGCCCGATCGCCCAGCCGGCCAGCCAGGGTGGCCAGCGGGCGCAGCGCGCGGGTGACAAAGACCCAGATCAGCAACGCGCCCACGGCGAGGCTGGCCAGCGTCGCGAGCGCGATCCAGCGGCGCATGCGCGCCAGTGCGTCGTTGGCGGGCTGCAACGGCGAGGCGACCGCGAGCTGCAGGTCGGGCACATCTTGTCCCGCCGGCAGCGGCGGCTCCAGATTCGGCCGAAAGTCGCGAAACACGATGCGCAGCGGCGCACCTTCGACGCCTTGGGTGGCAAACCACGGCGCCGGGGCCTGTTCGGGCCAGCGCAGGTCCGCGGCCGCCAAGGCGCCAGTGCGCTTCTCGATGCCAGTCGCGCCGCGGATCTGAAAGCTCGCCGCGCCGTGGCCCGACCACTCCTCCCACTCGAACTCGAGCCCGCGGGCGCCAAAGAGGATGAGGTGGGTCATGTCATCGGCTTGCTGCCCCAGCTCGGCGTCGAGCTGCTCGAACAGGTGGCGGCGAAAGTTCGTGTAGATGAGCGCGCCGCTGCTCAAGGCGACCAGGGTCGCGCTCAGCAACGCGACCGCCGCCACGCGCGCCCGCAATGACCTCACTCGAAGACCCCGAGCACGTAGCCATGGCCGCGGCGGGTATGGATCAACGGCGGCGCCCCCGCGGCGGCCAGCTTCCTGCGCAGGTAGCCGACATAGACGTCGACCACATTGCTCGCGACCTCGGCCTCGTCATCGTAGAGATGCTCGGCGATGTCTCGCCGGCTGAGCACTTCGCCGGCCCGCTGGGCCAGATATTCGAGCAGGCGATACTCGCCGGCGGTGAGCGCGAGGTCGTGCTCGCCGATGGCCGCGACCCGCGCCGCCGGATCGATGCGCAGCGGCCCGACCGCGATGACCGGCGCGGCGCGGCCGTAGCTGCGCCGCACCAGCGCGCGCAGCCGCGAACGCAGCTCGGCCATGGCAAAAGGCTTCACGAGGTAGTCATCAGCGCCCGCGTCCAGGCCCTCGACCCGATCGGCGACCGCGTCGCGGGCGGTCAAGATGAGCACCGGCACCGCGCAACCCGCGGCGCGCAGGCGGCGCAACACCTCAAGGCCGTCAAGGCCGGGCAGCATGCGGTCGAGGATGATCACATCGTAGGGCGACGGCGCCCGGTCGGCGTACCAGAGCCCCTCGGCCCCATCGCCCGTGGCATCGACGGCATAACCGTCCTCTTCGAGCCACTGCACCAGCGACGCGCGCAACGGGCGATAATCTTCGACGACCAGCACGCGCACCGGCGCTCCTTCAACCGCTTGGCCATCGGGTATGAGTTGAGCGGTGCGTCGTTGTCAACCTGACTGTGTGCGATGCCATCGATGGCATGCTTCAGCGAAGCAGGAAGATGCCACCGCCGATGAAGAAGTCGATCACGATCACCGCCAGGCTCGATGCCACCACCGCGCGCGTCGTCGCTTCGCCCACGCCCTCGCTGCCGCCCCGCGCCGCCAGGCCGCTCGACGCCGCGATGATCGGGATGACCGCGCCGTAACAGACCGCCTTGAGCATGCCTTCGATCAGATCGAGCGGCACCACCACGTCAAACGTGGCATAGGTCGCCGGGTTGGTGCCAAAGACCGACCATGCCACCGCCATGCCGGCAAAAAACGCGCTGGTGATGCCAAACAAGGTCAGCGCCGGCATCATGATCAGCCCGGCGATGAGGCGTGGCTTGACCAGATAATCGGCCGGCGGCGCATTGCACATGCGCAGCGCATCGACCTGCTCGGTGACCACCATGCTGCCGATCTCGGCCGCGATGCCCGTGCCGACGCGCGTCGCCACCATCATGCCGGCCAGCGTCGGCCCGAGTTGGCGCACAAAGAGCGGCAGAACCTGCGATCCGATCAACGAAGCGTCGCCGATGATGCGCGAGGCCTGAAAGCCAGCCTGCAGATTGATGATGGCCCCGAGGAATGCCAGCGTGATCAAGATGAACACCACGCTGCGATTGCCCACCGCATGGCATTGCTGCCAGACCGCCGCCGCATCCCAGCGCCCGCGGAAGACATAAAACACCGTGCGCCCACCAAGCTCGACCGCATCGCGCCCCTGGCCGATGGCATCGAGCACCAGCCCGCGCAGGCCGACCGGGTCGCTCACGCGCCCCCCGGTCCGATCCGGTGCAGATGACACACGAGTCGGTCCACATCGGTCATCGGATTGGCGAAGGGGTCACTGCTCGCTTTGGCATGGTGAGCGCGTACGCGCTCGGCGCTTTCGAGCGCAACCGGGAGCATGCTCTGCAACCGCTCAAGCAGGTCGGCGGCCTTTTCGTAGTCGGGCAAATGATGGCGTA
>JAGQJJ010000030.1 GCA_020430675.1 Myxococcales bacterium | reverse complement strand
TCGCCATCGCAGCGCTCGGGCTGGCCGGGCAATGGCTCGCCGACGCAGACGATGCCGCGGCCGGGCACGCAGGCGCCCACGCCGGGCACGCCGCAGGCGCCGTCGCCGACGATGCAGTCCTGGCCGACGCCGGGCAGATCCTCGTCGACCCGGCCATCGCAGTTGTTGTCGATGCCATCGCAGCGCTCGGCCGTCGGACCGACCTCGCCCTCGCAGGGCCCGAGCGTCGAGTCATCGCGGCAGGTCTGGTGACCAGGCTGGCAGGCGCCGATGCCTTCGGTGCCGTCGGGGCCGTTATAGCAGTCGCGCTCTTCGCCCGGTTCACAGACGCAGCCGGCGGGGTCGGCGACGTCGTCGATGGTGCCGTTGCAGTCGTCGTCGACGCCGTTGCACACCTCGCGCTGTGGGAGGAGCTGGCCGAGGCACTCTTCGGCGAGCGCGCCGAGCACGCAGACGCGCTCGCCGGCCCGGCAGCGGCCCACGCCGCCGCTCGCGGGCGGGCCGTCGTAGCAGGTCACCGCGATCTGGCCGCTGCTCGGGGCCTCGTCTTCGATGCCGTCGCAGTCGTTGTCGAGCCCGTCGCAGGTCTCGTCGGCCGGGCCCACCTCGCCGTCGCAGGCGCCCCACTCGCCGTCGGTGCAAAGGGTGCGGCCGGGGGTGCAGATGCCCACGTCGAGCGTGCCCGCCGGCCCGCCGTAGCACTCGCGTTGGAGCGAGCCCCCGCCGGGGCCTTCGTCGGTGTTGCCGTCGCAGTCATCGTCGAGCCCGTTGCAGGTCTCGTCGCCCGGCTGCCCGGGCGTGCCGGTGCAGACCGCGGCCAGGCCGTCGGCGCTGCACTGGATGACGCCGTTCGTGCCGCACGCGCCGTCGCCGATGACGCAGCGCTCGCCCAGCTCGGGGAACGCTTCGTCGACCATGCCGTCGCAGTCGTCGTCGAGGCCGTCGCAGCGCTCGATATCGCCCGGCGCGCCGGGGTTTGCGTCGCAGACGATCTCGCCGTCGGGCCCGCAGACCGTCTGCCCGCGCGCCGCGCAGGTGCCGGTGCCGAGCAGGCAATCGCGCCCGGTGCCGGCGACCTCTTCGTCGGTCTTGCCGTCGCAGTCGTCGTCGAGCCCGTTGCACCGCTCGTCGCTCGGCTTGCCGTCCTCTTCGCAGAGCGGCCCTTGCAGCGTGCAGACGATCTTGCCGGTCGCACAGACGCCCGCCTGCCCGGTATCGCAGGGCGTGTTCGCCTCGCACTCTTCTTCGATGGGGCCCGAGTCGACCGCGGGCCCGCCGCCGCCCGCCGGCGCCGAGTCATCGCACGCCCACAAGGCGACAAAAAGCGAACACAGAACCCACGGGGCGCGCGTGCGCGAGCAGACCCAGGCCATGATCAACCCCCTCGGGCGGCGAACCGCACAATCCTCCACCCGGTCATCATAAGAGATCGGTGGGGTCGAGGCCCAATCGTTGCGGCGATCTCAGCGCGGCGCCCGACAACGCGCGACCTTGGTGCGGCATTGCGTGTGGGAATGTCGCTCGAAACGGGTCTGTTTTCGTTGGAGTTGCCGCGAAAAGGCGCTCCGCGTAGCCTTTGGGCGTCGGCTGGACTTGTTGGCCGCCTATGTTGGAGGAGTCGATGAGCGCCACGCTCACCGCCGAACTATTCGACCGTCCGAATATTCCGAACGTGCTCGGGCGCGTCGTTGCGTTTGTCGCCGACCTGCTTTGTGCGCCGCAGATCACCCCTGCGCAGCGACGGATGGTGCATCTATTCCGGTATGCGGCGGAAACGGTCGGCCGCCCCATCCTCGCTGCTGAAGACCGAGAGCACCTCGACGTGTTGCTCGACGAGGCCGCCGAAGACACGCGCTTGCACCATTTTGAGGCCATCTTGGGCGCCGAGCTGTCCAACTTCGTGGCCGAGCTTGAGGTGCACCGCGGCGCCGAAGGTTTGCACATCGACGAGCGTGCTTTCACAGAGATGTTCGGTGACAGCTTCAAACCCGAAGCGCGTCTTCTTGACCGGCTGATGGCGGTGTATGTCGCGGCCTTGCAGCAGCATTTCTTGGCAGCACCCCAGCCCAATCTCGATATGCTTCCCGATGATCTGGCCACTCTGTTTCGGGACATTGCGTTCCCTCCGCGGGCGCGGCACGCAGTGCTTGGAGGATTGCGCGCCGAAGCGGCTCTTTTGGCGATCCTCGACACCAAGGCGGAACCAAACGCACACGTCGACCCCTGGCTTCGGCGGGCGTTGGTCGAGGCGATGATTGACGGCCGGCGGCGACACCTGGCTCTGGTCGCCGGCTTGCCCAGCGTTACGGTTGACCTGACCGGCCTTGGGGTCGTGCCGCTTGACATGGCCGAGATGAGCGCACAGTACGAGGCCGACCGGGCGCGGCTGGCAGCTCTGGAAGCCAGTGGGCAGGAGGAGCCATTTGGCCCCCCCATCTTCGACGACTGAACGGGATCCCATCGACGTCTTCCATGGCCAGAAGTGGCGTCCGGGCTATGTCTTGCGAGTCGGCGAGCAGAGCGTGATCGTGATCTGCGGAACAGGGACGCCGCGTGATCTACCCCATGTTTTCATCGACGACCGGAGCCGCATTGGTCGTGCCATGCGCCTCACCAAGCCGACCTACTTCTATCGCAGCAATGTTGTCGTCAAGGCTTCGGCCGATGTCCGCCCTCGGCTTGGCGCAGCGCGGTGTCCACTCCCGGTCTTCAGCCAACTCCATGCACTTGTCTTCGGGGATGGCGAGTCGCCGCGGTGAGCGTCGAAACTACCCGGTATGCTTGCGAACTGTGCCGCTCGCGCGAAGACGCCGAGCGCATCATCGAGGTGGTCGCCGAGCTGCCGCCATCGCGAGAGCTTGAGGAGTTCGAGATGTTCGAGTGGGACGAGATCATCGAGAAACACGCGCAGAAGTGGATCACCCGCAACAATGAGCGCGTCGCGGCCGCCAGCCGCGAAGAGGGCCGTGAAGAGGGCCGTGAAGAGGGCCGGGAAGAAGGCCAGCAGCAGGCCTTGCGCGATGTTCTGCGGCGCTTGATCGCCGAAAAATGGGGCGAGATCCCCTCGGGCGTCGCTTCACACCTCGAAGCCGCCGACGCCGACGCCCTCAGCCGCGCCATCGCCCGCTGTCTTCGGGCCCAGAGCCCCGCGGAGCTCATTGCCACCGAGCATTGACCCGGACCGAGCCTGGCTCGGGATCAGCTCAAATGTGGCGCCTGTTCAGCCTCATCGGACTCTGTCGAATCGACCTCACCCGAGGTGATGGCGCTGGCCGCGCCGACGCCGAGGCCGCCGAGCGCCCAGGCCATGCTGATGGCGACGCCGGTGTGCAGCAGATAGACACCGGCCAGGTTGAGCGCCGCGGGCACCGTCGCGGCGGCGAAGTTGACCTTCATGCGGCCATCGAGTGCGTCACTGATGTCGAGCAGGTCGAGCACCGCGCTCAAGTCATCGTTGGTCAGCACGATCTGGGCGGTGTCCACGGCGAGGGTGGTCGCGCCGCGCAGCGAGATCGAGACGTTGGCCCGCTTGAGGGCGATGGCGTCGTTGATGCCATCGCCCACGAAGCACACATGGCGGCCGGCGTCGCACAGGGCGCTGACCTGATCGGCCTTGTCGCCGGGCAGCACCTCGGCGAACCAGGCGTCGACGCCGATCTGGTCGGCGAGCGCTTTGGTGGCCGCCTCGTGGTCGCCCGACATGATGATGACGCGCAGCCCCCGCGCCTTGAGCCGGCGCACGACGTCGGGCACCTCGGGGCGCACCGTCGCGCCGAGCTCGATGGCGCCTTCGATGGCGTTGTCCAGCGCCAGCCAGACCAGCGAATGGCCCGCTTCGATGGCCACCGCTTGGATGGCCTCGGCCTCCGCGGGCAGCGGCAGCCCCATCGACGCCATGAACCGCGCGCTGCCCACGCGCACCTGCCGTCCGTCGAGCTGCGTGCCGACCCCGAAGCCGACTTCGCAGGCCGGCGCTTCGCCCTCGGTTGGTACGATGCCTCGCCGTGCGGCCTCGCGGCGGATGGCTTCGGCGATGGGGTGGGCCTGCCGGAACTCGGCCGCGACCGCAAAGCGCAGCAGTCCGTCTTCGCTTTCGTCGCCCAGGACGTGCACGGCCACCACGGTGGGCGTCTGTTCGGTGAGCGTGCCGGTCTTGTCGAAGACGATCGTGTCGAGGCCGCTGAGCTGCTCCAGCGCGCGGCCGTCCTTGACCAGGATGCCGCGCTGCGCCGCGGTGCGCAGGTGCTTGAGCACCGTCAGCGGGCCGGTCAGCCGCGTCTGCACCCCGAACGAGCAGAAGAACACCGCCGCCGCGCTGCTCGGCCCAAGCAACGCCAGCGTCAACCCGGAGGCCGCGAGCATCGGCAGCACGCTGCGTTCGGCGACGGTCAGGCCTCGCAGCTCCAGTGCGCTGCGGTAGTCGGTCGTCTGCAGAAGCGTAGTGATCACCTTGGCGGCGATCGTGTCCTGCCCCGCCGAGCGCACCTCGACCACCATCACGCCCTGCGCGATCAGCGTGCCGGCGAGCACCGCGTCGCCGGCGCCCTTCTCGACCGGGTGCTCTTCGCCGGTCAGCGCCCGCTGGTCGAGGGTGACGGTGCCTTCGATGATCACGCCGTCCACCGGCACGATCTGGCCGGCGCGCAGCACCACGCGGTCGCCCGCGTCGATCTGGGACAGGGCGACCTCCTGGGTCTGGCCGTCCGCTCCCATCCGCCAAGCGGTGTCCTGCAGGCCGCCAAAGAGATCGACGACATCGCGCCGCGACTCGTCGCGGGTGCGGGCGATCAGGATGTGCAGACCCGTCAGCACCGTGCCGAACGCCGCGGCGGCGACAAACTGCCCGAGCAGAAAGACGCTGGTGACCGCCAGCGCGTCCATGCCGGCAAGGCCGAACCGGCGCTCGGTCTGCACCTGCGTCAGCGCGGCGTCGATGCGAAGCGCCATGCCGCGCATCAGGCCGACGAGCGCGACCGGCAGCAACGCGGGCGTCGCGGTCATGCCGAGCACCGCGGCGCCGAGCGTGCCCGTCGAAAGCAAAAGCCCCCGCTCGCGGGCGCGCTCGGCCTCGGACGGCTCGTCGTCGTGTCGCACCGGGGTCTGCTCGGTGAGCGCCGCCTCGTCCGCCGCTTCAGACGGGTCTGACTTGCGGCGGAACCGCGCGCGCAGGCCATCGATGACCTCGTCGAGCGCGTCGGCGCCGGTCTCTTCAACCACGGCGAGGAAGCGGCTCAGGGCGCCTTCAGCCGGCGCCGGATCGCTTCGCGGCGTCGCTTCGCTTGCCCCGGCCTCAGCCGTCGCTTGCGATCGCCGCCGCAGGCTGCGCCATACCCCGTAGCCACCCGCGGCGATGACCAGCTCGATCAGCATGAGGCACCGGCAGTCCGGTCGATCGGGGCGGCGCGCACGGGAGATCTTTCCGGGATCATGGTCGGCGCACAATACGCGGGCCGCCGCGTGCGGGCAATGCGCCGCGCTGGGCATTGAGGTTTGCGTGGCTTCTGCTAGTCTGCCGCGCCAGTTGGTCCAGGCGAGGAGTCAGATGCGCATCGCGGTGATCGGGGCCGGCCCGTCGGGCCTGGTCTTCCAAAAGGAGCTTCGCGAGGCCGGCTTTGACGCCGAGTGTTTCGACGCCGCCTCGGCGATCGGCGGGGTCTTCGCGCGGCCCTACGACGGCGCGCGGCTGACGTCGAGCAACCTCACGACGTCGTTCTCTGACCTGCCGCCCGAAGACCTCACGCCGCGCATCTGGAACTTCGATGAGTACCTCGCCTACCTGAACCGATACATCGCGCACTTCGAACTGGGGCCGCGTATTCACCTGAACACGCCGGTGACCCGCCTCGCGCGTGACGGCGAGGGCTTCGCCGTCACCCTCGGGGGCGAGGGCGCGAGCCGTGGGGTGCTGCGTTTCGATCGCGTGGCGATCTGCACGGGCACCCATGCCGAGACGGTGATGCCGCAGTGGCCGGGCGCCGAGACCTTCGGCGGCCAGATCATACACTCGCGCCGCTTCGAGCACGCCGACGTCTACGCCGGCAAGCGGGTGGTCATCGTCGGCGGCGGCGAGAGCGGCTCCGACATCTGCCTCGAGGTGGCCCGCGTCGCCGCCGCGACGGTCGTGTCATTGCGCGGGCAGTTTGGCCACCTGGTGCACCGCAATCGCTCCGAGCTGTCCGATCGCTTCCCCGACGTCGGCGCGAGCGATCTCGACACCTCGCGCATCCATCACATGCTGCCGCATTGGCTTGGCCCGCATATCGCCAACCATCGCTCGCGGCAGGGCCTCAAGTTCGCCCGCGCCGCCGACCTGCCGGTGCTCGAGTTCCTGTCCGCCATCAAGCTGCAGCAGGGCTCCAGCTCGTTGACCGACTTCGGCACCAAGAACGCCAGCGTGGCGCGCGCCATCATCGAGCATGGGTGCCAGCGCAAACCGGCCATCGCGCGATTTCGGCCGGATGGCGTCGAGTTCATCGATGGCACGTTCTTCGCCGCCGATGTGGTCATCTGCGCCACCGGCTACCGGCCCGCGTTCCCCTATCTGGCGCCCGAGCTGGCGCGCTTCGGGCAGGATGCGCTGCGCCCGCGCGAGAACCTGTACCGCCATTGCTTCCACCCCGAGCTGGGCGACCGGGTGGCGTTTGGCGGCTATGCCCGGCCCGCGTTTGGCGCCATTCCGCCCATCTCCGAGATGCAGGCGCGGTGGTTTGCGCTGCTCTGCCGCGGCGAGGTCAAGCTGCCGCGGGCCGACCGCATGCGGCTGACGATCACCGCCGATGATCTGATGGCGCGGCGCCAGTTTCCGGCGCACGCGCAGCGCCTCGCGAGCCTGACCGACTTCCTGCGCATCCTCGACCAGCTCGCCGGCGAGATCGGCTGCCGGCCCGAGGGGCTGCGGTTTCGCGATCCGCGGCTGTGGTGGAAGGCGCTCAGCGCGCCGATCATGGGCGCGCAGTTCCGGCTGGTCGGCCCCGGCGCCAAGCCCGAGATCGCCGCGCCCGCCCTGCGAGCCGCCGCGGTCGACTACGACCTGCTGCCCTGGTTCATCGCGCTGGCGGTGGGCGGTGAGCTGCTCGGTCGGGTGCCCGGCCTTGGGGGCCTTCGTCCCGCAGTTCCCTGGATCTGAGCCGAGGAAACCATGCGCCTCCAACATCTCTTCACGCGAATGCCCCTGACGTGCGACGCTGCGCGCCTTGCCGCTGAGGTCGAGACCATCAAGCCTCACGAGTGGCGCGCCCATCCGACGGGGTTCGCCGGCAACTCGGCCGCGCTGCTGGTGACGGTCGGCGGTGGCCAGAACGATGACTTCGCGCACGCCGGTCAGCTCGCGCCGACGCCGCTGCTGCACCGCCTGCCGTACGTGCGGCAGATCATGGCCGCGCTCGACTGCCCCATCTCACGCAGCCGCTTCATGCGCCTCGCGCCCGGCCAGCGCGTGCCGATGCACGATGACGTGGGCTGGCACTGGTTCGACCGCATTCGGGTGCATGTGCCGGTGATCACGCACCCGGGGGTGCGCTTCCATTGCGGCGACCGCTCGGTGCACATGGCGGCCGGCGAGGTGTGGATCTTCGACAACTTTGCCCGCCATGGCGTCGACAATGACAGCGACATCACCCGCGTTCACCTCGTGATCGACGTGGTCCCGACGTCGGCGTTTTTTGCCTTGGCCGCTCGCGGCGACGCCGGTCCGGGCCCGCGCGCCCAGGCGCCGACGCACCTCGTGCCCGCTGAGGCGCAGAGCCATCCCGTGCGCTGCGAGGTCTTCGATCGCCGCAGCCCGTCGCGCCCCCGCCTGGAGGGGCTGGCCGCCGATCTGACGGCCGACCTGGCGCGCCTCGCCCTTCCGCCCGCCGAGCAGAAGGCGGTGCGCGGTGAACTGGCGGGCTTTGTCGACACCGAGGCCGACTTCGACGCCTTCCGCGCCTCGGCCAAGCGCCTGGTGCGCCTGCTCGCGCCCGCGTTTTTGGAGGCCGGCGGCGACGACCCGCGCGCTTCGTTTGGCTTCCTTGGCGGCCTGAGCATCGGCCGCACGCCCGGCGCCGATGCCATCCGCGTGCTCGCCGAGGTCGAACAGCGCACCATCGCCGAGGCCGAGATGGGCGCGGGTGAGATTCTGCAAGCGCTCGGGCCCGTGCACGGGCCGGTCTGGGCCGCGCGCAAGGCGGCGTGGGATGAGGCGCGTGGGTCATGATCCGGGACGCCGGCAACAGGTTGGCCAAGACCACGGACGCCCTGCACGAAGTCTTCGCCGACCACATGGTCGACGACGGCTTTCGACGCGCGCTGGCCTTTGCGCCCGCGGCTGATGATGTCTTCATCGCGTGCTACCTGAAATGCGGCACGACCTGGACGCAAGCCATCGCGCACGGCCTGCGCACCGGCGGCGACATGAACTTCACCAATCTGGAGTTCGTGATCCCCTTCATGGAGCGGGCCCACGGGCTCGGCGTGCCGCTCGACGCGCCGCAGGTCGCCCGACCTCGCCTGTTCAAGACGCACCTCGAATACGGGCGCGCGCCGCGCGGGGCGCGTTATGTCGTCACCCTGCGCGACGCGGCAGATGCGCTGGTCTCGCTCTACAACTTCTTCGGGGACACCTTCTTCGACCCCACGGCGATCAGCCTCGATGCCTTCGCCCGCGACTTCTTCTGCCGCCCGAACGGCGCGTATGTGCGGTACTGGGAGCACGTCGCCTCGTGGCTGACCGCGCCCCAAGGCACGCCGCGCCTGTTTTTGTGCTTCGAGGACATGGTCGCCGATCTGCCCGGCGCCGTGCGGCACGTCCAACGCTACCTCGGCCTTGACGTCGACGATGACACCTTCGCGCACGTCGTACACCAGTCGAGCTTCTCGTTCATGAAGGCCCACGGCGACCGCTTCGCCACCATCGCCTACAAGGGCGAACCCGAGAACATGACGACCGTCCGGTTCGACATCGTGCGCCGCGGCCGGGTGGGCGACCACGCGGCGGTGCTGTCGCCCGAAATCCGGGCCGAGCTCGACGATTTGTGGTCGACGGTGGTCGCGCCCGCGACCGGCTTTGCCACCTACACCGATCTGCGCGCCGCCCTGCACGGCCGGGTCACGGCCGGCACCGGCAGCAGCGCCGCGCCGAAGACGGGTGCCGGAGCGGAGTGAGGTCTGCGGTGCACATCGGGATCGAAGCGCCTTTTGCCGACTCGGAGGCTCCGTCGCTGGTGAATCTGGCGCGGTATCCGCTGCACGCCCCCGACTCGGCGCAATATGCCCGCCTGATCGAGACTTCGCGGGCGACCCTGCGCGCAACGGGCGCGTTGCAGCTTCGCGGGTTGCTCTCGACCGCAGGCCTCGCCCGGCTCGCCGACGAGGGGCATCGGTACAGCCAGAAGGCAGCGCAGGGCAACGTGCCGATGTATCCCATCGGCCTGCCCGCCGCCGACGACCGGGTGGCGCGCGAGCCGGGGCGCTGGGCGCGCACCGCGCGGGCCCGCGGCCTGGGCTACCACGCCATGCAGGGCACCGCGATGGCGGCGCTGTATCGCTGGGCGCCGCTGCGGGACTTCGTGGCCAAGGTCACCGAGCAGCCGCGGCTCTACCTTCACGACGACCCGAGCAACGCGCTGGTGCTGATGACCTACGGCCCCGGTGACGAGTTGCCCTGGCATTTCGACACCGCGCGCTTCAGCAGCATCCTGCATCTCACGCAGGCGGCCGTCGGCGGCGAGTTCGAGTATGTGGCCGATCTGCGACCGCAATTGGAGGTCGACCTGCAGCCGCTCGTCGACATCCTCGATGGCCGACCCGCCGCGGCGCGCCAGGCGCCGACCGAGCCGGGCAGCCTGACCGTGATCGCCGGCGCGCGCACGCTTCACCGCGTCACCCCGGTCGGCCGCGACACCGTGCGCCGCGCGCTGATCCTCTGCTACGACGACGTGCCCGGCCAACGCATGGACGTCGAAACCCGCCGCCGCTACTTCGGCCCCGACGCGCCCGACAACGAGGGCAACCCCGGCCCCGCGGTCTCTTGAGCGTCAGGCGCTCTGACGCTGGCGAGCGAGATCGGCCGCCACGTCGAGGATGAGGTCTTCCTGCCCGCCGAGCACCTGGCGGCGCCCCAACTCGAAGAAGACATCGCGCGGGTCGACGCCGAACTGCGCCGAGATGCGCAGCACATGCTTGGTGAAGCCGCCAAAGATGCCCGAGAGGCCGGCGACGATGGCGACCGTGTCGGTGGTGGGGCGGGCCTGGGTCAGCAGGAGCGTGTCGGCCAGATCGCCCAGGTCGAGGGCCTTGTACAGATCGACTCCAGTGTTGAAGCCCTCGCGGGCCAGGACGCCGACGACCAGCTCAAGCTGGGCGTTGCCGGCGCCAGCGCCAAAACCGCGGGCACAGGCGTCGACCATGGTCGCGCCGGCCTGCGCCGCCGCGAGCGTGTTGGCGATCGCCATGCCCAGGTTGTTATGGGCGTGGAAGCCGATCGGGATGTCGAGCGCGTCGACCAGCGCCGAGATCAGCAGCGTGACCTGGCTCGGCAGCATGGCGCCCGCCGAGTCCATCAGCGTCAGCCCTTGCGCGCCGGCCTCCTGAATCTTGCGCCCCTCGCTGATCAGCACTTCGGGTGAGCCGAGATGGCTGTTGCCGAAGCAGCAATACGTCTCGACCCGCTGGCTCGCATAGCGGATGGCCCGCAGCGAGGTGTCGACCGCGGTGCAATGGGCGATGACCCGCATCACCTCGACGCCCTGGTCGATGGCCGGCTGCAGATGGGCCTTGATCGTGCCGAAGCCAGGCATGATCAGCGTGCCGAGTCGCGTCGTCGTCAGGTGGTCGCGCGCGGCGCGAAACATCTCTTCCTGTGACAGCTTCGCCAGTCCCACCTGGAGCGACGAGGCGCCGACACCGTTGCCGTGGCCGACCTCGACGATCGGGATGCCCGCCGCGTCGGCGGCCTGGCAGTAAGCGCTGATCTGCTCGGCGTTGATCTGATGCCGAACCGCGTGGTTGCCATCGCGCAGGGTGGGATCGATGAGCAGGATGTCAGGCATGGGCCACCTCACGGCGTGGGCTTCGCGCGTAGCACTCGGCGCTGGCGATCGCCGCGCAGTTGATGATGTCGAGGTTGCCGGCAAAAGTGGGCAGCCAGTCGCCGCGACCGACGACGCGCACCGAGACGACGACGCGGTTGTGGTCCCAGGTCGGCTCGAGGACCAGCGAATAGCCGGGCACGTAGCCCTTGATATGGGCGACCATCACGCGCACGGCCTTCGTGACCCGCTCCATGTCGGGCCGCTCGCCCATCACGCTGACCGTGACCTGCATGTCGACGGGAGGGCGCGCCGGGTTCATGATGCCGATCACCTTCGTATGGGCGCAGCCGGTGAAGTGGCTGAGCGCCTCCTGGGTGATCTCGATGTACTCATCGGTATGGGCCTTCGTCGCCGGGCCCGCGGCGTGGTACGAGAAGCTGGCCACGATCTCGATGTAGCGCACCTCTTCCATGACCTGGCAGATGGCGTGGGCCAGCGGGATCGAAGCCTGCCCGCCGCACGTCACCACGTTGACGTTGCCGTGCTCGGCGAGGCCGTCGGGCGAAATCGCCGGCACGGTCATCTGCCCGATATTCGAGGGGGTCATGTCGATGACCTTCTTGCCCAGCGGCTTGAGCGCCGCCCAGTGCCGCACATGCGCGGGCGCGCTGGTCGCGTCGATCACCACCTCATAATTGTCGGCGTCGGCGAGCAGCGCTTCGAGACCGCCGGTCGAGGTCTTGATGCCCAGCTTCTCCGCATGCAGCAACCCAGGGCTGTCGGGGCGGCGGCCCACAAAGAGGACCGGCTTGAGCACCGGCGACCGGGTCAGCTTGACGAGCAGATCCGTGCCGATCATGCCCGAGCCGATGAGCGCGACCGGGACCGGCGGCGGAAGACGAAGCGAGCGGGTCATATTCTGGGGTCCGCGTCGGGAGCGATGGTGCGCAGGATACGGCGTCGATGCATCGTGGGCAATGGCCAACGTGGCGCAGCCGCGGTCGCGTGCAGGTGCCGCGTCAGGTTGACGCTTCGGCCTCGACCGCGGCGCGCAGTCGCTGAACCAGCCCCTCGGCCATCGCTTGCGCGGGTTCGGGCGCGATCACGGGGGCTGCGAACTGCACGCTGAGGCGCAGGCGGCCTTGGAAGGTGGAGGCGAGGCAGAGCGGCATGCGGAAATGCCGCTGATTGACGATGGGCTGGGCGCCGCGCACTTCGATGGCGCCGTAGCGGGCTTCGATGGGCAGCACGCCCCAGTTCGACAGGGCGATCGTGGCCATGCCGCGATAGGGCAGCGGGCGGGCGTAGACGTGGGGGATCAGCGCGGCGATGGCATGGGCGTCGCCCGCCGCGAGGCGGGTCTGCAAGTGCACATCGGCGTCGCGCGCCATCTGCCAGATCGCCGCCCCGCGGCCCTCGCCGGCGCGCAGGGCGGCGGCGCTGCGCATGAACTGCCGCGCCGAGCCCACCTGGTACGAGAGCGGCTCTGATCCCATCGGGGGCACGCGACGTCGTCGCATGTCGACCGCCCACGACACGCCGTACCACGGCCGCGCGTAGACGCCGCCGGCCGATGGCAGCGCCTCGATCGGCCGCTCGGCGTGCCGCTCATCGGACTCGAGGATCATTGCCGCGGTGACGATGGCCGAGATCGTGGTGCGTTCGGCCCGGCACCGGGCCAGCAGACGAGCGGTGACCGATGCGTCCAGCTCGGCCATGCAGAGGTGAGTGCCCGTCTTCGCGGCGATCTCGGCCGGCGGCACGGTGGCATCGGCGACCGGGAAGGGGATGGGATCGCGATGCAAGATGAGCTGGGTCGTCAGGAAGCGAATGATGCGCCAGATTTGCTGGAGCCGTGGGCGCACCCCTCGACCGGCGAGCGCGACCGAGAGCGGCAAGGCGAGCGGCTGCGCGACTGCATCGGGGTCGTCGGGCGCCAGCGTGCCATTGGGCTCGAGCGCGCCGAGCGCGCCGAGCAGTCGATGGCCGAGCACCGCGACCGACATGCCATCGCAGAAGGCATGGTCGAGCACCAGCACGATGTCGGTGTGTTCTTCGCCGACGAAGGCATGCAGGGTCAGCAGGCTGGCTTCGACGGGCGGCGGCGTGCGCTCGATGTCAGGCCAGGCCCGCCGCCAGCTCTGGGCGTCGGTGCGGTCGTGGCGGTGCACCGTGACCTGAACCGCCTCGTCGGGCACCAGCACAAGAGGCTCGCGGCACCCGACCGCTTCGCCGCGCCGCAACGCGCAGCGCAGGATGGCGTGGCGCTGTTGAACGCTGCGGCTGGCTTGGGTGAGGCGCTCGATCGTCGTCGCCGGCGACGTTCGCACGGTCAGGGCCAGGCCCACCTTGAGCAGCCCGTGCCGCTCGGCCGACGCGCAGACCAGGCTGCGCTCAAGCGCGTCGAGGTGGAAATGGCCGCGCGCGCCCTCTCGGTGCGCCGCGCGCGCAGCCGGCGCGACGCAGGGGGAGGCGGATGCCGCGCCGATGGTGGCCATCGGGCGGGGCTGACCTCGCGCGTGGTCGGCGTCCATCTGCTTCACCCTCGTCCCCCGCGTGCGTCAGGACGATAGAGTCGCACGAACCCGCCCCGAGGGGAACCGAGGGGCGCGGTCAGGAGAGGCGGGCTTCGATGGCGGTCAGCGCGGCGAGCGCGCCCATCGGCAGCGCGATCGTGCCCGGCGGGCCCTCGGGTTCGCGCGGGTTGATGCGGATCAACGTGCCCCCAAGGCGGCGCACCGTCAGCTCGCTGAACCGGCGCACCGAAGGCACGGCGGTGCCGGCGCCGCATTCGATGATGACGGGGGCGAGGCGTCGTTGCCGCAGGTCGGCGAGCCAGGCTTCGAGGCGGGCCTCCTGGGCGGTGGTGCGGGTCGGGTTCCACTCGAAGTCGTTGAACATCAGCACGTTGGGGCGGGCCGGTCCGCCGCAGATCGGGCATTTGGGAAGCGGCGCACGCGCGCGGAGCGTGGCTTCGTCGACGTCGACGGTGACGGTGTCAGCGGGCCACAGGTCGGCACCGCAATCGCGCAGGCATTGCAGCGTGTTCAGGCTGCCATGGCACTCGACGATCCGCGTGTCGGCGAAGTCGCTGCGGTGGAAGTGGCCGTCGACATTCGAGGTGAAGACAAAGCTGCGCCCGGCGCGCGCGGCGAGGCGCTGCAGGATGGCAAAACCGGCGTGTGGCGCGGTGCGGCGGTAGAGCATCAGGCGGTGGCCATAGAAGCCCCAGGCGAGCGGCAGATCGCGGTGGAACCAGGCGCCGTTGGCCATCTGCACGAACGAGTAGCCCAGCTTGCGGAAGGGCGGGTAGGCCTTCCAGAAGCCCTCGTCGCCGCGGAAGTCGGGCAGCCCCGAGTCGACGCCCATGCCGGCGCCAGCGGAGAAGATCAGCGCGGGCGCGGCGGCGATGGCTGCCGCAGCCCGGTCGAGCGCGTCGTTCGACATGGACAAACCTCCCGCAGAGCGGATCTGCCGCCATTGTCGCGAGCGGGGCCGGCGGTTGCCATAG
>JAGQJJ010000307.1 GCA_020430675.1 Myxococcales bacterium | reverse complement strand
CTCGACGACCACCGTGCCCGGCTGCCGGCCGTAGGTCAGCGGCACGGTGAGCACGCCGTCTTCAGGCACCCGGGCGCGGAAGTCCTGTTGGCCGCCGGCGCCGAGCGAGCCGGAGGTGACCCGGATCTCGGCCGTCGCCCGAAACTCGCGGCCGGCCTGGTCGGCGTGCACGATGATGTCGGCGATGCCCACCCCGTCGGCCGTCGCCGGCGTCTGCCGCGGAACGACCTCAAGCGTCCAGCCGTCGCTCTCGGGCGCGTCGAGCAGGCAGCCGTTTGCCAGCAGGCCCGTGCCCACGAGCAGGCAGATTCCAGCGGCCCGCGCCCGGAGCCCCCTGCGGCGCCGGATGGCCGCGGCGCGTGGCCGGTCGTCTCGTCGGTTGCTGCTCGTCCGCGATCGCATGGCGTTCCCCCTTGGGTCAGAAGTAGAGCAGTTCGACCAGATCATCGAGCACCTGCCGGTAGCGGGGCGCGGGGATCTTCTCGGCCTCGATGGCTTCGATGCCCCCGAACTGAAGGTCGCCGCGGCGGAACTCAAGCGCCGTGTCGGAGCTTTCGAGCAGGTGCATCGCGGCCAGGGCGGTTGAGGTCGGGTTGAACCAATGCGCGTTGCGCGCCCGCAGCGCGTCCAGCGCCGCGTTGGCCGCCGGGTCGCCGCTCTTGGCGACCGCGTCGGTCAGATGGCGCGGCGCCTGGTTGCCGTCCGAGAGCAGCGCGCGCCGCGGGGTCAGCAGGATCAACAGCGCGCCGTCCGAGCGCGATCGCTCCGAGGTGCTGAAGAAGTACTGCAAGATGGGGATGTCGCGCAGGATGGGCACGCCGCCGCGCGAGTGGGTGTCGCGATGCGTGCGCCCGGCGGCGAGCGCCAGCGTCTGGCCCAGGGCCAGCTCGGCGCTGACCCGCGTGCGGCTCTTGGTCGTGGCCACCGATTCTTCGAACGAGCCCGGCGCGCTGCTGGGGATGAAGTTGGTGAACTCGGTGCGCACCTCAAGCTTGAGGCGGCCGTCCCCGAGGAATTGCGGGCGCGCGGTGAGCGAGACGCCGACCTCTTTGTTGTACGAGCGCCCGCTGTTGACGCCGCCGGCGACGTAGGTCAGCTCGCTGCCGATGAAAACCTCGGACTCCTCGCCATCGTAGGCCAGCACCGACGGGCGGCTGACCACCTCGCTGTTGGTGTTCTGCGCGTTGGCGATGTTGAGCGCGTAGGTGACCGACGGCACGCTGATGCTCCAGGCGTCGCGGGCGCTGCTCTCGTGGCGGGTGATGGCGCCGGTGCGGCCGTCGACGCTCTGGTTGCGCGTGGCGTCGATCAGCGTGGCGCCGAGCTGCACCTGCAGCGCGGCCAGCAGGTTGATGCCATGGGCCGAGGCGGTGCTGGTCTCTTGCTGCAACAGCACGACGTCGAGCAGCACCATGCGCGGCGAGGGCTCGGGCGCGGTGTCGGTGGTGGTCGAAACGGTGACGGCCGGTGTCTCGGCCGGTGCTGGCGCAGCGGGCGCGGGCGCCTCATTGCTCATCGGCAGCGCCGAGTCGGGCATATCGGACGTCATCTCGCCCGGCGTTGCGGTCGGCGCCGCCATCTGCTCGGCCAGGGCGCCGCCCGACGGCGTCTTGCTCTGGGCCCGCCACCGCTGCCAGTCGCGCATGCGCCGCTCGACCTTGTGCGCGGCGCGCTCGGGCGCGGTGCGGCGATAGGCTTCCAGCGCGCGCTCGGCCTCGGCGTCGTGGCCCAGCGCGGCCTGCACGATGGCGTTGGCCCGCAAGACCAGCGGCGCCTGGCGCTCGGCCGGGGGCACCTCGGCGAGCGCGGCGGCGGCGGTGGGCAGGTCGCCCAGCTCATAGCTCACCGCGGCCAGCCCGTAGGCGGACGGGCCGTGGCCGGGGTTGACGCTCAGGGCGCGGGCGAAGGCGTCGCGCGCTTCGGGCAGGCGCTGACGTCTGGCGGCGAGCAGCCCCAGGCGCCAGGCGGCGAGCCAGTGGCCGGGGTCTTCACGCAGCGCCAGGCGGTAGCCGATCTCGGCCAGATCGAGCATGCCCGGCCCCGACGCCTCGGCGCGCAGCTCGTAGACGTAGCCGTTGAGGAAGTTGAGGTGCGGGTCGCGCGGCTCGATCTCGAGCCCACGGTTGAAAGCGCGCGACGCGGCCTCCAGATCGCCGGCGTAGAGGTGTTCGATGCCGACGATCAGCGCCTTGCGGGCGCCTTTTGCCGTATCGGAGGTCCCGATCGCCGTTCGCAGGGACGGCTCGAGCCCGTTGCTGGTGGCGGCGCAGCCAGCGAGCACGCACAGCAGGGCCAGGCGGGCGAGACCAGGAAGACGCGATGCCATGGCGTTCCTCGACGATGATGGCCGGGCTCAAAGAGGCGACGCGCGCCGCTCGCCCCGACGATGCGCGCCGGATTTTGCACCCGACATGCCATCGGGGAATACCAGCCCCGGCCGCCCGTGTCGACGGCCGAACTGCTCAAGGTCTCGGCAACTGACGAGAACCTGTACAGTCGCCGCTCAATCCAGGCCGTGCTTCTTGAGCTTGCTGACGAGGGTCATGCGGCTGACCTGAAGCTGGCGAGCGGCTTCGCTGCGGTTGCCGCCGCAGGCGTCGAGCACCTCGCGCAGCAGGCCGGCTTCGAAGTGGTCGACCCGGGCCTTCAGCGTGCCGCCAGGGCGCACCGGCGCTGAGCTGTCATTGGCCAGCGCCCAGACGTCGAGGCCGATCTCGGCCTCGTGCGACAACGCGACCAACGCGTGCACGACGTGCTCAAGCTGGCGCACGTTGCCCGGCCAGGGCTGGGCGACCAGGGTGCGCTCCAGCGCGGGCGCGAGGCGCATGGGGCCAAGCTCCATGCGGTCGGCGGCCCGGTTGGCGAAGTGCCGGGCGAGCGGGATGATGTCTTCGGGCCGCTCGCGCAGCGGCGGCACCCGGATCTCGACGACGCGCAGGCGATAGTAGAGGTCTTCGCGAAAGCCCGGATCGCGCGCCAGATCGCGGTGCGTCGCCGCCAGGACGCGCACGTTGACCGAGCGGCTCTCGTCGCGCCCGACCGGCCGCACGGTGCCCTCTTGCAGCACGCGCAGCAGCGCCGACTGCACGCGCGGCGACAGCTCGCCCACCTCGTCGAGCAGCAGCGTGCCGCCGTCGGCGGCGACAAAGAGGCCCGGACGCTCCCGGATCGCGCCCGAGAAGGCGCCTTTGGTGTGGCCGAACAGCTCCGCGGTCGCCAGCTCGTCGGTCAGGCCGCCGCAGTTGAGCGTGAACAGGGGTTTGTCGGCGCGCTTCGAGGCGGCGACCAGCGCGCGGGCGACCAGCTCCTTGCCCGAGCCGGTCTCGCCGGTGATGAGGATGGGCACGTCGCGGCCAGCGACCCGCTCGACCATCTGGGCCACGCGCGCCATCGCCTGCGACTCGAAGACCATCGTCCGGCCCAGGCTGAGCGCGGCCCGCAGGCGGCTGACCTCGCCGTGCAGCCTTGAGGTGACCACGTTGCGCATGACCACGCGAAGCAGCTCATCCTCATCGAAGGGCTTGGCAAAATAGTCGATGGCGCCGCGTTTGAGCGCTTCGACGGCCAGGCGCTCGGAGCCGCGGGCGGTCAGGATGATGACCGGGGGCGCGCCCTGCCGCACGCTCAGGCGGTCGAGCAGCTCAAGGCCACCCAGGCGCGGCATCGAGACGTCGACCAGGGCCAGGTCGATGGAGGGATCGGCGTCGAGGCGCTCCAGGGCGGCCACGCCATCGGCCGCCTGCTCGACCTCAAAATCGGCGTCCTCGAGCACGACCTTGAGCGCAAAGCGGACGCCGGGCTCGTCGTCGACCACCAAAAGCCGGCCTCTCATTCGACCCCCTGACCTGCCGGCTGCGCCGCGGCGGGCAGCCAGAATTGTGCCCGGCAGCCGCCCGCGTCGTGGTTGGTGACGGTGAGGCGGCCGCCGTGCTGTTCGATGATGCTCTGAGACAGAGCAATTCCGATGCCACTGCCGGCGGGCTTGGTGGTCGTGCCGGGTCGACCGAGCATCGTGAGGATGTTTTGGGGAATGCCGGGTCCATCATCGCACACTTCGAGCCATGCACCGTCGATGTCTTCGCCGACATCGACCGCGATCCGCCCTCCGTCGTCGCAGGCTTCGATGGCGTTGAGCACGAGGTTGCTGACCACCTGGACCACCTTGCGGCGGTCGAAGACGGCGTGGGCGGCGCCGGCGCCCGAGCGCAGGGCGATGCCCTTGCTGGCGGCCAGCGTCTGGTGCGAGGCGACGACGTCGACGGCGATCTCGTGCAGCGCATCGGGCACCATGAGGTGCGCGCTGACCGGGCGGGCGGCGTTGAGCAGGCCATCGGCCGTCGCCCGCAGGCGCGCAACCTCAGCGCGCACCACATCGAGCTGCGCCTGCTGCGGCGAGTCGGGCGGCGCCTTGCGATAGAGGTGGCTGGTCAGGCTCTGCACGGTGGTCAGCGGGTTCTTCAGCTCATGGGCGACGGCGCCCATCAGGCCCAGGAGGCCGGCGTGCCGCTCGGCGATGATCTCCAGGCGCTCGCGATGGGCGCGGTCGGCGCCGCGTCGCGCGCGGATGAGTTCGCGGCGGGCGTCGCGGCCAAGGCGCGAGCAGAGCAGGGAGAACAGCGCGATCATCAAGGGCACCAAGGCGTCGTGCACGGTCGGGTCGGCGGGCGGCGACCACGCCCAGCTCCAGGTATCGCCTTCTGGCAGCATCAGCGCGGTCGCGCAGGCGAGGCCGGCGATGACCACCGCGGGCGCGCCCGCGACGCGCGGGTCGGGCGTTGAGAAGCCGAGGGTGAAGCCGACGGGCACAAAGAGGATGAGGAAGGCGCTCTCGATGCCGCCGGTGAGCACGATGACCGCGGTCATCACCCCGATGATGCCGACGACCACCAGCGGCCAAGGCGGCGGCGGCCGGTCGCGGCGCCGGATGCGGTCGAGGCCTTCGAGCAGCGCCAGCAACGCAAGCAATGCCAGGAAGCCGCCGCTGGTCCGGTCGTCCGCGTGCGAGACCAGGCTGCTGACGAGCAGCGCGGTCATGCCGGCCAGGCCGACGCGGCGCACGCGCCGGGTGAAGGCGGGCTGGCTGATGAGCAGGTCGCCGCCATCCCCCGCCATCGGGTCGTCCAGGCCGGGCGTCCCCTGCCCCGGCGTGCCGGCCATCGCATCCTCCGCGGCCACCTCAAGCTCACGCATAGCGCGTAGACGGCCGAATGTCACCCGATCACGGCGAGCCAATGGCAGTTCGCCGGCCCGGCGGACATGGGTCAGGGGGCGGGCAGATCTTCGATGCAGACGGTGCCGTTGGCCTGCGGCACGCAGACCTGCGGCCCGAAGCGGCCCGGTGGGCAGTCGGCGTCGACGCGGCACGGATCGTCGGCATAGGTGCAGGCGAAGCCGGCGGTGTAGCAGCGATCGAAGAAGCCCCGGCACTCGCCGCCGGGGCGGGCGGCGCAGTCGGCGTCGACGCGGCAGCGCGCGGTCTGGCAGACGTTGATCACGTAGCCGAAGGCGCCGGCCGGGATGCACGCGCGATCGGCGGGGCAGTCGGTATCGGCGAGGCATTCGTCGGCGCGGCAGCCGTTGATGTCGGGAGGCGGGGCGCCGCCGCAATAGCTGTTCTGCGAGTCGTAGACCTCTTGAATGCAGACCACGCGCCGGTTGGCGACCGGCTGGCAGTCGGCGTCCTGGCAGCAGGCGCCCTCTTCGCCGCCGCCGCCGCAGAAGGCGCGCACG
>JAGQJJ010000306.1 GCA_020430675.1 Myxococcales bacterium | reverse complement strand
CCACCAAACGTAAACCCTTCCGTTCCATCAGTTGTGCTGCTTGAACTCCCCGTAACCGATGGAACCAACGCTGCCCCTTCATCAGCTTCTACGTCTTCCCCGTCCTGCTCGCCGCGCTGCTGGCCGGCCGGCGCGCGCTCTGGCCCACCGGCGCGGCCTCGGCCCTCGGCCTGGCCTTCCAGCTCGTCGTCGCCCACGTCCCGGCCCTGCAGGTCGGCCACTGGGACCCCCGGGCGCCCTGGGATCAGATCCTGACGGTCATCGCCGTCCTCTTCACCGTGGCCATGGCCGCCTACTTCGCCGCCCGCCTCACCGACGCGCTTCGCAGCCAGATGCAGGCCCGCCGCGAGGCCGACGCCATCCTGCGCGTCGCGTTTGAGGGCCTCGCCGCCGGCCTCGAAGTGGTCGACCGCGGCAAGGTGGTCGCCCAGAACCTCCAGGCCGAGCGCCTCTTCGGGGCTCGCGCCGGCGATCGCTGGCGGTGCCCGGGCCATCGGGGTCCCGCCTGCGACGCCGCCGAAATCGGCTGCGGGGCCCGCCCCGAGCGCTGCCAGTTTGCGGTGCACGCGCCCACCGAGCCCGAGCGCATCTTCGAGATGCTCGCCTTTCCGCTGCCGGGCAATGACCGGGTCATGGCGCTCTACGTCGACCGCACGTCCGAGGTGCTCAGCCAGCGGCAGCTCATGCTCACCGAGCGCCTCGCCAGCCTCGGCCGCACCGTGCAGGGCGTGGCCCACGAGCTGAACACGCCGCTCGCGACGATTCTCACCCTGGGGCGCGACGTGAACGACGCGCTCGCCGAAGCGGAGCTGCCCGACGCGGTGCGCGATGACGTCACCGAGTCGACGGGCATGATCATCTCGGAAGTGCAGCGCTGCCGGCGCATCACCCACGCGCTGCTCGGGCGCGCCGAGCACTTCGACGCGCGCACCGGTGGCGCCGACGCTTCGGTGGCCCAGGCGATGGATCGTGCGGTGGCGGTGGTCTTCACCCAAGACCGCGCTCAGGTCGAGGTGCAGCTCGGGCCTATCGCCGAGGCGCGCTTCCCGCTCGACCCGCTGGTGCAGATCTTCGTCAACCTGCTGCAAAACGCCCGCGACGCCGCGCCCGAGGCGCCGATCGTGGTGCGCGGCCGGCAGGAAGGCGGCCTCGCGGTCGAGATCGAAGACCACGGCCCCGGCTTGCCGCCCGAGGCCGAACGGCATCTTTTCGAGCCGTTTTTCACCACGAAGCCGCCGGGCCGCGGCACCGGGCTCGGGCTTTACACCTCGTATGCCCTGGCCCGCGGTCTGCGCGCCGAGCTGACGCTGCGCAATCGCCCGGAAGGCGGCGCGGTGGCCACGCTTCGCCTCCCCGGATCGCTCAGCGATCCTTCCACTTCGGCGGCCGCTTCTGCATGAAGGCCATCACGCCCTCGGCGGCGTCTTCGAACAGCGTGTTGTGGATGAGCCGGTCGCGCAGCGTCCACAGCGCCGGTTCGAGCGCCAGATCAGCGGTCTGATGGAACGCCGTGCGTCCCAGCGCCAGCACCGCCGACGACTGCGCAGCGAGCGCGCCGGCGACCTTGGCCACCGTGTCATCGAGCGCAGCGCGCGGCACCACGCGGTTGATCAGCCCCATCGCCCTGGCGTCGGCCGCGCTGTACTTCTCGCCGAGCATCATCATCTCGGCGGCCATCTTGCGGCCCACATGGCGCACGAGCAGGGCGGTGACCATCATCGGCCACAGGCCGACCTTGATCTCGGGCAGGCCGATGCGCACGTCGTCGGCGGCGACGACCAGGTCGCAGGCCAGCATCAACCCCACGCCGCCGCCGAGCGCGTCGCCGTTGAGGCGGGCGACGATGGGCTTGGTGGCGTGCTCGAAGTCGAGCAGCAGCTCGGCGTAGCGCCCCTTGTCGGTGATCTGGGCCCCGAAGCCGCCCGGGCCGCCGGCCATGCCGCCCGACAGGTCGCCGCCGGCGCAGAACGCCTTGGTGCCCGCGCCGGTGATCACGATGGCCCGCGCCGCCGGGTCGGCCTGCACCTCGGCCAGCCGGGCGCGCAGCTCGGCGATGAGGGCGCTCGAGAGCGCGTTGCGCCGCTCGGGGCGGTCGAGCAGGAGCGTCGCCACCCCGTCCGCCACCGTGCACTTGACGATGGCCTCGCTGTCAGCCATACCAAACCTCCGTCTCTCCGAATCGGCACGCTGCCGATGCCCAGGTCGCAGGATCGGCCATGAAACGCAAGGTCTTCATCCTCTCGGACGCCACCGGCGACACCGCGCGCAAAGTCGTGGAAGCCGCGCTCCGTCAGTTCGTCGGCTTCGATGTCGCCATCGAGGTCTTCCCCCGCGTGCGCGGCGACGAGGCCATCGAGGGCATCGTCGAGCGCGCCGCCGCCGATGAGGCGCTGGTGGTGCACACCACGGTCAACCCGGCCCATCGCGAGCTTTTGCAACGCCAGTGCAGCGCCGCCGGGGTCGACGACATCGACCTCATCGGTGGGCTGATGGGCAAGCTCGCGGTGTATCTGGGCGCGCAGGCCAAAGCCGAGCCCGGCGGGCTGCACGTCGTCAATGACGAGTATTACCGGCGCATCGAAGCGGTCGAGTTTGCGGTCAAGAACGACGATGGCCAGCACCCGCGCAATCTGCACAAGGCCGACATCGTGCTCGCCGGCATCTCGCGCACCAGCAAGACGCCGCTGTCGACCTATCTGGCCCAGCGCGGGCACAAGGTGGCCAACGTGCCGCTGGTGATGGGCATCGAACCGCCCGCCGAGCTGTTCCGCATCGATCAGGACCGCATCTTTGCGCTCTCGATCAAACCCTCAGCCCTGTTCCGCATTCGGCAGGCCCGGCTGCAATCGCTGGGCATGCCCGCCGATACCGCCTACGGAATGCGCGATCACATCGAAAAAGAGATCGACTACGCCCAGCAGATCTTTGCCGCCAACCCGCATTGGCCGGTGATCGACGTGACCGACCGCGCCATCGAAGAGACCGCCGGCGAGCTTCTGGCGATCAAGGCTCAGCGCGAGCGCGGCGGCGTCAGCCGCGGGTGAGCTCCATCGGCGGCCGCTCTTCGGGCGCCTTCTCGACCGGCGCGCGGGCCACCAGCCGCAGCTTCTGACCCGACAACACCGACAACGTGCGCTCGTGGCGCGCCAGGATGGCCTCGGCCTGTTCGTCGAGCGCCCACAAGCGCGCGAGCAGCGCCCGGTCGAGCGCGCCGCGCAGCACACGCGGGCCGATCTGGGGCGGTCGGGGGATGCGCGGGATCAACGGATGGGCCGCCGCGTCGACCGCGCGGGCCAGCGGCAGCGAGGCCTGGCCGGATTCGAGTGCCTCGAAGGCCGATTGCAGCAACCGCCGCGCCGCCATGCGCGCCGCCTTGGCCGGCGGGCGGGCACGCAACCGCTCGGCGAGCGCCTCGGCCGCCTCGCGCAGCGCGCGCTCGACCCGCAAAGCCCCGGCGTCATCCATCGCGTCGTCCTCGACCGGTCGCGTCGACATCCACGCTGCGGGAGTTTGCCACCGGTGCGCAAGTCGGGTTAAATAGCCTCGCTCCACGAATGGCCGAGACCCGCCCCGCATGGCACAGCAAAGGTACAGCGTCGTCGAGAAGATCGATGCGGGCGGCATGGCCGAGGTATGGAAAAGCAAAGCGTCCAGCCTCCGCGGCTTTGAGAAGCTCGTCGCCATCAAGCGCGTGCTGCCCAACCTCGCCAAGAACCAGAAGTTCATCTCGATGTTCCTCGACGAGGCGCGGCTCTCGCTGCACCTCAACCACGGCAACATCGTGCAGACGTTCGACGTCGGGGTCAGCGAC
Organism: Myxococcales bacterium; assembly: GCA_020430675.1. The sequence goes on along the minus strand of JAGQJJ010000306.1, from coordinate 1,922 downwards.
GGCGCCTACTTCATCGTCATGGAGTGGATTGATGGCGCCAACCTCAAGACCATCATCAACACCGCGCGCGACCGGGGCTTTCGCATCCCGCGCGAGCAGGCGGTGTTCATCACGATGGAGATCTGCAAGGGCCTCAGCCACGCCCATCAGCGCAAGGACACCGAAGACGTCCCGCTGAACATCGTGCACCGCGACGTCAGCCCGCCCAATGTGCTCATCAGCCGCGAGGGCGAGGTCAAGCTGGTGGACTTCGGGCTGGCCAAGGCGGCCACGCAGGCGAGCTTCACCGATCCGGGCATCGTCAAGGGCAAGTTCGCCTACCTGAGCCCCGAAGCGGCTTTTGGCAAGCCGGTCGACTATCGCACCGACATCTTCGCCGCCGGCATCGTGCTGTGGGAGATGCTCGCCGGGCGGCGCCTCTTCGACGGCAAGACCGACCTCGAGACGGTGCAGATGGTGCGCGCGGCCGAGATGCCGCCGCTGCGCCAGTTCAATCCCGACATCGAGCCGCAGCTCGAAGGCGTGCTGCGCCGGGCGCTGGCCAAGGATCCGCATCAGCGCTTCCAGAGCTGCGAGCAGTTCGGCCACGAGCTGGCCCGCTACCTGTTCGACAACAAGCTGCTGGTCACCAGCTATGACATCGCGGTGCTGGTCAAGCGCGTGCTGTCGGAGCGCTCGCGCCATACGCGGCCGCCGGGCCTGATCAGCAGCGGGGCCAGCGCGCTCGCCGAAGAGATGGAGCGCAAGCTCGGCGGCTTCAAGTCGGTCGAAGACCTGCAGCGCACGCAGTTTGTCTCGGTGGCCGAAACCGAGCCCGACAGCAGCCTGAACGTGCTGCCCGGCGCCGAGGATCCGCGCGGCTGGCTCGACGACTTCGCCATCTTCGACGGCGACGAGACCATCATCGACGCCAATCTGCACAACCGGCCCGATCTGACCCGTCCGCGCGAGGATGGTGGGCCCGGCAGGCGCGGTCGTGGCGGCCGGCGCCCCAAGGCGCCCCCGCCGTCGACGCCCGCCGGCCCGGCGACGCAGCCCCAGATCTCGGCGGCGCCGGCCAATGTGCCGAGCAAGGCGCCGACCGATGACGATGCGCCCGGCCCGCCGACGGTGTCGGTGGTGCCCGAACTGGCCAAAGCGCCCGAGGCGCCCAAAGCGCCCGAGGCGCCCAAGGCGCCCGAGGCGTCCACCCGGCCGCCCGCCGCGCCGCTGCGCGATCGGTCGACCGCGGTCACCCGGTCCGCGCCGCCCAAGAAGGACACCTCGCTGATGATGGGGCTGGGGCTGGGGGTCGCCGGGGCCGCGGTGATCGTCGCCGTCCTGTACTTCATCTTCTTCGGCGGGCGATGAGCCGGACGACTCCTCCGGCGCGAGCCCCGTTGTCGACTGGCAGGGGGCCATCGATGGAACGCAGCTCCGAACGCCAATTGCTTGCGCTGGTGCTCGCTGGCGGTGAAGGCACCCGCCTGATGCCGCTGACCCGCGACCGCGCCAAACCCGCGGTGCCGTTCGGCGGGCGCTATCGCATCATCGACTTTGTCCTGAGCAACTTCGTCAACTCGGGCTATTTCCAGATCAAGGTGCTCACCCAATACAAAGCGAGCAGCCTGATCAGCCATATCGCCCGCGGCTGGCAGCTCGCGCCCATCCTCGGCCATTACGTCGAGCCGGTGCCGGCGCAGATGCGCGTGGGGCGCGACTGGTTCAAGGGCAGCGCCGACGCGGTCTTCCAGAACCTGAACCTCATCTCGGACGCGCACCCCGACATCGTTGCGGTCTTCGGGGCCGATCACATCTACAAGATGGATGTGCGGCAGATGGTCGACTGGCATGTGCAGAACGAGGCCGATCTGACGGTGGCGGCCATTCCGGTGCCCATCGAGCAGGGCTCGCAGTTTGGCATCATCGCCGCCGACGCCGAG
>JAGQJJ010000305.1 GCA_020430675.1 Myxococcales bacterium | reverse complement strand
CAGCGGGCCGAGCGTGAACTGCGTCTCGGTGGCGCCGGCGGGCGGCCGCCACAGCTCCATCTTCGTGCCGTTGGGCTGGTAGAAGATGATCAGCCGCGTCGGGTAGCCCTCTCCGGTGCCGGCGCGGGCGAAGCGCGGCAACTGCAACAGCGGCAACGCCAGCGCGGCGCCGCCGGCCCGGCGCAGGAAGGCGCGGCGCGAGAGGCTCATTCGGGCTCTCCGCGGCGGTAGCGGAAGCTGTCGTCGACCACCAGGGCCCGGACCATCGCGCCGAAGTTGTAGTCGGCGTCCATATAGGCCCGGTACAGGGCGTCGAGCGCGCAGGCGTCGACGTCGCTCTCGCCGCGGCCGTAGGCGTAGCGGAAGAGCTGGGTGGTCAGGCAGCGGTGCACCTGCTGGCTCTCGGCGAGGCGGCGCGACAGTTCGACCACGCCGGTGAAGGCGCCGTCGGCGTCGTAGGTGCCGGTCACCTCGCCGGTGGCGTCGATGGGCCAGCCGTTCTGCGTCTCGCGCCAGGCGCCGACCGCGTCGTAGTTCTCGAAGCCGAGGCCGAGGGGGTCGATGAGCGCGTGGCAGCCGGCGCAGACCGGGTTGGCGCTGTGCTCGATGAACTGCTGGCGCGTGGTCTGGGTCGGGTCGGGGTTCGGCGGCACCACCATCAGGTTCGGCGGCGGCGGCGGCAGCGCGGTGCACAGGAGCTGCTCGCGCACAAAGACGCCGCGGTGCACCGGCGAGGTCATATTGGGCTTCGAGGTCACCGCAAGCAGCGCGGGCTGCGTCAGGATGCCCACCCGGCGGTCGAGGCCGGGCGTCTCACCGGGCACGGTGAAGACGCCGTCGAAAAGGGTACGCAGCGAGCCGCCCCAGGCGGCGTCTTCGACAAACGTACGCGCCTCTTCGGCCATGCGGGTGCGCTGGAAATCGTCGAAGCCGGGGTAGTACGAGGTGTCGCGCACCAGGCGGTCGACCTCGTCGAGGTGCAGCCACTGGGCAAAAAACGTCCAGAAGGCGTCGCGGGCGCGCGGGTCGGCGAGCAGGCGATCGGCCTGGGCTTCGATCTGCTCGGCGGTGCGCAGCGCGCCGGCTTCGGCGGCGGCGAAGAGCGGCTCGTCGGGCATCGAGCGCCACACCAGGTACGACAAGCGCGAGGCGATCTCATAGTCGGTCAGCCGGCGCAGGTCGTCGTCGCGGCCTTCGACGGGTTCACCCACCTCGATGCGGTACAGGAAGTTCGGCGATTGCAGCAGCGCTTCGACCACCATCGCGAGGCCGTTCTCAAACGGCGAGCCGATGAACGCGGCGCCGCGATCGTAGAGGGCGAGCAGGCGGCCGCGTTCTTGGGTGGTCAGCGGGCGGCGCCAGGCGCGGCGGCCGAAGTCGGCGATGAAGGTGGCGGCGCACTCGCGCTCGGGTTTGACCTCGGCCGGGCACGGGGCCAGCTCGCCAAGCCGGGCGATGACCTGATCGGCGAGCCGCTCGGCGGCGGACATGTACTGCTCGGTGTGCAGCGGCGTGGCCGAGAGCGCGCGGGCGTTGTTGTCGAAGCCGAGCATCTCTTCTTCGGGCGGGAACCCGGCGGTGAGATCGTCGTCGGCGGGGCCGAGCAGGTCGCGCACCGTGTTGGCGTACTCAAAGGCCGTCAGGCGCCGCGGCAGCGTCGGGCCAGGGTCGAAGACGGTGTCGGGGTCGCAGGTGGGCCAGTTCGGGCCGCGCACTTCGGGCACTTCCGGCGGCGCTTCGACGCCCGGCGCGTCGGCCTGCTCCTCGCACGCGGCGAGGGCGAAGAAGGCCAGAAATGCGATGGATGCAAGGCGTCGTGGCACGGCGCTTCGCATGATAGGCAAGGCCCCGGGCCGGGTCAAAGCGGGATTCCGCGCAAGCCTGGGCCCAACGCTGTCAGCCCGCGAGGGCCTGTTCGAGATCGGCGATCTGGTCGTCGACGTGCTCGATGCCCACCGACAGGCGGATCAGGCCGTCGCTGATGCCGAGCTCAGCGCGCACGTCGGCGGGCACGCTGGCGTGGGTCATCAGGCCGGGGTGCTCGATGAGCGACTCAACGCCGCCCAGGCTCTCGGCGAGGCGGAAGATGTGCGTGCGCTTGAGCATCGCTTCGGCTGCCGGCAGGCCGCCTTTGACCACGGCGCTGATCATGCCGCCAAAGCCGCTCATCTGCTTCTTGGCCAGCGCGTGCTGCGGGTGGCTCTCCAGGCCGGGGTAGAGCACGCGCTCGATCTTCGAGTGGGCCTCGAGCCAGCGAGCGATCTGCAGCGCGTTCTGCTGGTGGCGCTCCATGCGCACGGCGAGCGTCTTGGTGCTGCGCAGCACCAGGAAACAATCGAGCGGGCCGGGCACCGCGCCGACCGACTTCTGCAGAAACTTGAGGCGCTCGAAGGCCGCCTGGTCGCGCGTCATGATGACGCCCATGACCACGTCGCTGTGGCCGTTGAGGTACTTCGTGCAGCTGTGCACCACGACGTCGGCGCCCAGGTCGAGCGGCTGCTGGAAGTAGGGCGACATGAAGGTGTTGTCGACGATGACCTGCAAGCCATGGGCGTGGGCCCGCTCGGCGATGGCGGCGATGTCGGCCAGCTTGAGCAGCGGGTTGGTCGGCGTCTCGATCCAGACCGCGCGGGTCTCCTTGCGGATCGCCGGCAGGAGCGCGTCGGGGTCGCGCAGATCGACGAAGCTGAAGCTGCGCGCCGCGTGGGCGAAGACCTGCGAGAAGAGACGCCGCGTGCCGCCGTACAGGTCGTCGAACGCGATGACGTGCGCGCCCTCGCCCAGCGAGTGCAGCACCGCCGCGGTCGCCGCGCAGCCGCTGGCGAAGCACAGGCCGTAGGGCGCGCCTTCAAGCGCCGCCAGATTGGCTTCGAGCGCGGCGCGCGTCGGGTGGTCGGCGCGGCTGTAGTCGTAGCCCAGGTGCACCGCGGGCGCCGACTGGGCGTAGGTGCTGGTCAGGTACACCGGCGTGCAGATCGCCCCGGTCGCCGGATCAGGGGCCTGCCCGGCGTGGATCGCGCGGGTCTCGAAGCGATGGCTCATGGGTGGATCCTGCGGACCGCTCAGGCCCGCCGTCGGTGGGCGAGGAAGTCGATGACGTCGATCTTGGTGATCAGGCCGCGGACCTCGCCGCGCTCCCAGACGATGATCACCTTGCCCTGGCTGAAGATGTGGTTGAACAACCCCACCGGCGCGTCGGGATCGGCCACCTCGTAGGCGTCGCTGACCACGCCAGCGACGGTGTCTTCGAGGCCGTCGGGCCCGGCTTCGAGCAGCTTTTGCAGCAGCCCCGACTCGGTGACCAGCCCGATGAGGTGCCCCTTGTCGAGCACCGGCACCTGGCTGATGCCGCGGTCCTTCATGAGCTGGATGACCGCGCGCACCTTGTCGTGCTTGCCGACGGTGAAGACGCTGGGCGGTTTGCCCACGAGCAGGTCGCGGATGGTGCCGAGGCCATCTTCGGGATCGAGGAAGCCGTGCTCGCGCATCCAGTCGTCGTCGAAGATCTTGTTGAGGTAGCGCGCGGCGCTGTCGGGCAGCAGCACCACGATGTTCGCCGGTCGGTCGATCATCTCGGCGTAGCGAATGGCGCCGAGCACCGCCGAGCCGCCGCTGCCGCCGGTGTAGATGCCCTCCTGACGCGCCAGCGCCCGGGTCATCTGGAAGCTCTCTTTGTCGCCGAGCTGCACGACGTGGTCGACGATGCTCAGGTCGATCGTGCTGGGGAAGAAGTCCTCGCCGATGCCCTCGACCTTGTAGCTGTGCGGCTCGACGACGCGGCCGGTCTTCCAGAAGTCGTAGTAGACCGAGCCCTCGACGTCGGTGCCGACGAGCTGTACCCCCGGCTTCTGCTCCTTGAGGTACATGCCGGTGCCGGTGATCGTGCCGCCCGTGCCGAGGCCGGCGACGAAGACGTCGATCTCGCCGCCGGTCTGGGTCCAGATCTCGGGGCCGGTCGACTTGTAATGCGCCGAGGGGTTGTCGGGGTTGTGGTACTGATTGGCGTAGAAGGCGCCGGGGGTCTCGTCGACCACGCGCCGGGCCACCGAGTAATAGCTGCGCGGATCTTCGGGCTCGACGTCGGTGGGGGTGATGATCACCTTGGCCCCGGCAGCGCGCAGGGCCTTGACCTTCTCCATCGACTGCTTGTCGGCCATCACGAAGATGCACTTGTACCCGCGAAGGGCCGAGATCATCGCCAGGCCCATGCCGGTATTGCCGCTGGTCGCTTCGACGATCGTGCCGCCGGGCTTGAGGTCGCCGCGCTTCTCGGCCTCGTTGATGATGTTGAGCGCGATGCGGTCCTTCATCGACCCGCCGGGATTGAGGTAGCCGAGCTTGGCGTAGATGTCGGCCTTGAGGCCCGCCGTCACGCGGTTGAGTCGCACGATGGGCGTATTGCCGATCGCCCCCGATACGTCCGCGAACGCGCCCTTCATCATGGTCGTCCTCCTCGGCGGCGAGCACCGCGCCGCGATCGGTGGCGTAGCAGCGGACAGAGACTTGCGCAAGGTGCGAAATTATGCGACATTGACCACACCAACCTACGGAGGTCGACATGAACGCGTATTCCGGCCAGGAGCGTCGACGGCACCGCCTCTACGTGACGCGCAACACCGAGTATCACCTGCGCGATCAGCGCTGTGTCGCGGTGCGCGATATCTGGAGCGGTGACTGGCGGCCGGAGCACCCGGCGGTCGGCAAGACGCTGTTCGGCGCGGTGCGGCACGGCGCGGGCGGCCTGGAGCCGATGCTGGTGCCGGTCGTCGACAGCCTGCTGTGGTTCGAGAACGGCTCGGACGATATCCTGACCAGCCGGCTGACCGCGATCGCGCGGCCGCCGCGCGACATCGTCGCCGCCTACCCGCACTGATCGGCGCTGGCGGGCCGTCGGGGGCTGGACACCAACCGGCCGTCCGGCTATCGTCCCGCGTTCTCCCGGCCGGAGGCGGAATCGATGGGTCTGTTCGGAGGCGGCAACCTGCGGCGTGAGATCGCCGCGCTCACCGAGGAACTCACGGCGGCGCGCCGCAATCTCGACACGGCGCAGGCCGACGTCGATGCCCTGCGCAAGAAGCTCGCCGACAAAGAAGACAAAGAGCGCGTCGCGCGCGAAGGCCGCAAGAAGGCCGAGCAGAAGCTCGAAAAGTTGCAGGGCGCGCGCAAGGGCGCGGACGACAAAGCGAGCGGCCTGCAAGAGCGCGTCACGCACCTCGAAGGCGAGCTGGCCGATTATCGGCGCGGGCTGCTGGCGGCCAAAGAAGAGGCCGAGTCGGCGCGCGTGCGGGCGATGGATCTGGAGCAGAAGCTCGACGCCGCCCGCAAGGCCGCCGAGGTCAAGGCGGCGCCGGCGCCCGAAAAGGCCGCGCCCGCGCCCGAGGCGCCGCGCAAGCCCCGCGAAGAGGATCCGCGCCTGGAGCGCCTGCGCGAGCAGCTCGCCGAAGCGCGCGCCGCCCGCGATGAGCTGCGCGGTCGCCTGGTCGACGCCGAGAAGACCGCCCGCGACGCCGAGCGCAAGCGCGCCAGCGAGGTCGGCGAGGCCCAGGCGGCGGTGCGCGACTTGCAGCATCACCTGCGCAGTGAGCGGCGCGCCTACAAGATCTTGCAGCTTCAGTTTGAAGCGCAGGTCGATCGCGCGCGCGGCGCCGAGCAGCAGGTGCAGGCTCGGGTCGAAGCGGCGCTGGCCCGCGCGCCCGAAGCCGAGCACGGCCCGACGCCCAGCGCGGCGCCGGCGGCCGCG
>JAGQJJ010000304.1 GCA_020430675.1 Myxococcales bacterium | reverse complement strand
CAATCTACTCGTCATCGCCGATCGTCGCCACGGGGTGGATCGCGCCGCCGGGCGCGAGTAGCCTGCGCGCGGAACCAGTCGAAGGGGGCGCGGCATGCGCATCTTTGTCACCGGCGGCTCGGGTTTTGTCGGCGGGCATGTCATCGAGAAGCTCGCCGGCGCGCATACCGTGCTGGCCATGGCGCGCAGCGCCCGCAGCGCTGAGGTGGTGCGCGGCTTCGGCGCCGAGCCGGTCGAGTGCGCGCTCGATACGCTGGCCGCCGAGCACCTCGCCGGCGTCGACGCGGTGGTGCACGCCGCCGCGTATGTCGAAGAGTGGGGCACGCGGGCGCAGTTCATCGCCGGCAACGTCGAAGGCACCGCCCGCGCGCTCGCCGCCGCCCGCGAAGCCGGCGCGTCGCGCTTCATCCACATCGGCACCGAAGCGGCGCTCTTCGACGGCCACGACCTGATCAACATCGACGAGACGTACCCGTACCCGGCGCGTCAGAAGTATCTGTACAGCGAGACCAAGGCCGAGGCCGAGCGCCGCGTGCTGGCGGCCAACGCGCCCGGCTTCACCACCATCTCGCTGCGCCCGCGCTTCATCTGGGGCCCGCGCGATGCCTCGGTATTGCCGACCATCGTCGAAATGACCGAGAAGGGGCGCTTCGCGTGGCTCGGCGGCGGCGTGGCGCTGACCTCAACCGTGCATGTCCATAACGTCGTGCACGCCGTCGAGCTGGCGCTGACCCGCGGCGAGGGCGGCCAGGCCTACTTCATCGCCGACGCCGAGCGCGGCACCCTCCGCGAGTTTCTCACCCAGATGGCCGCGGCCACGGGCGTGGCGCTGCCTGACAAGTCGATGCCCGCCGGCCTGGCCCGCGCCGCCGCGGCGGTCTCCGAGGCCATCTGGCGTCTGTTCCGCCTGGGCGGCAAACCTCCGATCACCCGCTTCGCCGCGGCCATGCTGTCGAGCACCATCACCGTGCGCACCGACAAAGCCGCGCGCGAGCTGGGCTACCAGCCGGTCATCGATTGGGCGGGCGGCTTTGAGTCAATCAAGTGACCATGTGGTTACTTGATTGATCGTCCGGAACGAGGGGTCAGGATGCGCGTCTTCATCACCGGCGGGTCGGGCTTCATCGGCGGCCACATCATCGAACGCCTCGCCGGGGCGCATACCGTGCTGGCCATGGCCCGCAGCGCCCGCAGCGCCGAGGTCGTTCGCGGCTTCGGGGCCCGACCGGTCGACTGCGCGCTCGACACGCTGACCGCCGAGCATCTGGCGGGCGTCGATGCCGTCGTGCACGCCGCCGCCCTCGTCGCCGAGTGGGGTGAAGCGAACCGTTTTGCCACCACCAACGTCGATGGCACCGAGCACGTCTTGCGCGCGGCGCGGGCCGCGGGCGTCTCGCGCTTCATCCACCTCAGCAGCGAGGCTGTCGTCTTCGACGGCCAGGATCTGGTTGACATCGATGAGACCTATGCCGGTCCGGCATCACATCGCTACGGCTATTGCGCGAGCAAGGCCGACGCCGAACGCTGCGTGCGGTCGGCCAACGCGGCTGATTTTGCCACGATCGCGTTGCGACCCAGCCTCGTCTGGGGCCCGCGCGACGCCACGTTGATGCCCACCCTCGTCGAGATGGCCGCACGCCACCGCTTCGTCTGGATTCGCGGCGGCCGGCTGTTGGTCTCAACCGCCCACGTGCAGAACGTGGCGCATGCCGTCGAGTTGGCCTTGACGCGCGGCGTCGGCGGCGAGGCCTACTTCATCGCCGACGCCGAGCGTGGCACGACGCGCGACTTTTTCACCGGCCTGATGGCGACCCAGGGCGTGACCCTGCCCGACCGCTCGATCCCACCGAGCCTGGCCCGCGCGATGGCCGCCACGCTCGCGGCGATCTGGCGGCTCTTCCGCCTGCGGGGCCAGCCGCCGATCACCCCGCTGGCCGCGGCGGTGCTGTCCACCGCGGTCTCGCTGCGCACCGAGAAGGCGGCGCGCGAACTGGGCTACGCCCCGATCATCGACTGGGAGCGCGGCTTTGCCGGCCTCGCCTGATCGCCCGCTGATCATCGTCTCGGCGGGACGCAGCGGCTCGACGTTGCTGCATCGGCTGCTGGCATTGCACCCGCAGGCCATGTGGCTCGCCGGCGTCTCGGCGCGCCTGCCGACCTGGCCGCGCGTGGGTCGGCTGACGGTGCGCCTCAAGGCCGACGCGCCCTGGCTGCCGCCGCCGGTGGCGCGCCGCATCAACCCCGGCGAGGTCTATGCGTTCTGGGAGCGATTTGCGCCCGGCTTCGCGCGGACCACCAAAGACCTGACCGCCGCCGACGCCGACATCGCGACCGTCGCGCGCCTGCGCGATGCCTTCGGCGGGTTGCTCGGCCCACCCCGCGACCGCCTGCTGCTCAAGATCACCGGCTGGCCGCGCCTGGGCTTTCTGCGCCGCGTCTTCCCCGACGCGCGCTTTGTGCACCTGGTGCGCGATGGCCGGGCCGTCGCCGCCTCGCTGCTCACCGTCGGCTTCTGGCGCGGCTGGCAGGGCCCGGAAGCGTGGCGCTTCGGCGCGCTCTCGCCGGCGCAGGCCGCGGTCTGGCAAAGCCATGACCGCTCGCCTGCGACCCTGGCCGCGCTGGAATGGCAGATCGTGCTCGATGCCTTCGACGCGGCGGCGATGCCATCCGATGCCATCCATGCGCTGACCTACGAGGCCTTGTGCGCTGATCCCATCGGCGCCGTTGGTCGCATCGCGGACTTCGCCGATCTGCCCGTCACCCCTGGGTTCACGAAAGCCGTCGCCGCGGTGCCCATCGAGCCGGCGAATGACAAGTGGCGCCGGCAGTTGACGCCCGAGCAGCAGCAGCAGGTTGAAGCGACCCTCGCGCCTACACTGGCCCGCTTCGGCTACCGCTGACCGTCTTCAGGCCAGCAGTTCGCGGGCCCCGCTGGCGATCGCGACGACCGCCGGGTGCGCGATCTGGCGCTCGGCCGACACCGCGTAGAAGCGCTCGCGCACGCCGTCGGCGCGGCCGATGCGGCGCACATTGTATTGGCGCATGACCTCGTCGGCGACGATCTCGGGCACCGGGAACGCACCCGCGCCATGGGCCCCGGCCACTTTCAGCAGCGCCAGGTCGTCGAATTCGAACGCGATCCGCGGGCGCACGCCGACGCTCGTGAACCAGGCGTCGAGCGAGCGCCGCATCTCGGTGCCCACGGTGGGCAGGGCCAGATCAGCGCCGTCGAGCGAGGCGGGGAAGCCGTCGCGCAGGCGGTCGGTCGGGGACGGCGCGGCGAAGAAGGCCACGTCGCATTCGCCGAGCAGGTGGTGGAAGAGGCGTGTGCCGGCGGCGGTCTTGAGCGGCGTATCGCTGAACACCACGTCGATCTGGTGCAGGATCAGCGCTTCGATCAGCTCGCTCTGCGAGGCCTCGCGGCACACGATATGGCAGGGCTCGTCGAGCCGCGTCGCCGGCTCGATGAGGCGCCACGTGACATGCTTCGGAAAGACGTTCGGCGCGCCGATCTGCAATCGCAGCGGCTGGCCCGCGCGGCGCCCGCGCAGAAAATCGCGCAGCTCCTCGCCGGTGGAGAAGATGCTCTCGGCGTACCGAAAAGCCACCCGGCCCACCTCGGTCAATTGCATGCCACGCTTGCGCCGCTCGAAGAGCTGCTGGTCGAACTGCGCTTCGAGCAGCCGAAGCTGAACGCTGATCGTCGACGGCGTCACCCCGAGCGTGCGCGCCGCCCCGGCGACGCTGCCTTCGCGCGCGACCGTCCAGAAGTACTGAAGGTGCTGGTAGTTCAGATGGTGCATGTCCAGAGTTTACTAAAAGCGAAACTTTGATTCGATATTTCGGTATGGAGACATGGCGTCCGCCTCCCCATCATGGGTTCAACGCCGCCTTGCGGCCCAACACCGGAGCCGAGAGATGACTCACCCCGTTGCGTCCGACCGTCCGCTCTCCCGCCTTCTCGCCACCTTGGGCCCATCGGGCGTCGCCGGGCTCTTGCTGCTCGTCTCCGCGGGCGCCGCGTTTGCCTGGGCCAACTCGCCCTGGGCCGATGCCTACGAGGCCCTCTTCGCCACCAAGGTCACCCTCGGCGCGGGCGCCTTTGCCCTGCAAAAGCCGCTGCTCTTGTGGGTCAACGATGGCTTGATGGCCGTCTTCTTCCTTCTCGTGGGCCTTGAGATCAAGCGCGAGGTGCTCGAAGGCGCGCTGTCGAGCCGCCGCAAGGCCGCGTTGCCCATCTTCGCCGCGCTCGGCGGCATGCTCGTGCCCGCGGGCATCTACGCGCTGCTCAACCTGCGCGATGGCACGATGTCGGGCTGGGCCATCCCCACGGCGACCGATATCGCTTTTGCGCTTGGCATTCTTGCGCTGCTCGGCAAGCGCGTGCCGGTCGAGCTGAAGGTCTTTCTGACCGCGGTGGCGGTGGTCGATGACGTCGGCGCGGTGCTGGTCATCGCCGCGTTTTTCACCGAGTCGGTCTCCATCGGCGCGCTGGGCGTGGCCGCCGGCGCGCTGGCCCTGTTGTTCGCCTTCAACCGCGCCGGCGTGCGCAAGACGGTGCCTTATGTCATCGTCGGCCTGGTGTTGTGGGTCGCGGTGCTCAAGTCGGGCGTGCACGCCACGGTCGCCGGCGTGCTGCTCGCCGCGTTCATCCCCGCCGGGCGCCGCTCACCGCTGGCCGAGTTCGGGGGGCGCGTCCGCGACGTGCTCGACTTCGGCGACCGCGAAGACGCCGACGAACTGGCGCCCGACACCGCGCTGCACCGCGTGCGCGCCCTGTGCGATGACGTCGAGCCGCCGCTGCTGCGTTGGGAGCACGCGCTTCAGCCGTACGTGCTGTTTGGCATCATGCCCGTCTTTGCGCTGGCCAACGCCGGCGTGGCGCTGGGTGGCGCCGGGGGCGGACTGGGCGCGGTCGGCGTGGGCGTGATGCTGGGGCTCATGATCGGCAAGCCGATCGGCATCACGCTCGGCGCCTGGCTCGGCGTGCGGGCTGGCCTGTGCGAGCTGCCGGCCCAGGTCGACTGGCGCCGCGTCGCCGCCGCCGGCTGCCTGGGCGGCATCGGCTTCACCATGTCGCTCTTCATCACCGGCCTCGCGCTCACCGGCGGCGAAGCCACCCAGGCCAAGCTCGGCCTGCTCTTCGGCTCACTGGTCGCGGGCGTCGCCGGGGCGGTGATGCTCAAGCAGGCGTGCCCCCGTGAGGGCTGCGCCACCGAGCACGCCCACGCCCCGCCCGCGCTCGACACGATCTCCCGCTGATGCCCCGCTGATCCCCCCAGCCGACCGGCGGTGATGGCAGCGCCGCCTTGATCCGATCGACGACGGCGCAAACCCGGGTCATGGCATGCCCGCACGAGCCATGAAATCCACTCTGTATGTAGTGGATTTCAGAAGATTTAACCGATCCGGATGCCGTTGCTGCTCGTACTGTACCATCAGGTGTATGATGTGCTCTCGTGCGCGGCCGTGCCCCGGCGTGCGCGGCAGACCGTTTTGGGGGGAGAGTGATGCGTTCGTTCCCGATCGTGATCGCCACGCTCTGCGTTGTTTTGGCCGCGCCGGTCCAGGCGCAGATGATCGCCGCCGCAGTCGATGACGCCGGGCGCGTCTATGTGGCCGATTGGAGCCCGGATGCCGGCGCTTTTGTGAACGCCCGCCAGGTCAGCGTGGTGCGCGGATCGGGCACGCGCCGGGGCATCGTGATGGCCGACTTTGATGAAGACGGTGACCTCGATCTGCTCG
>JAGQJJ010000303.1 GCA_020430675.1 Myxococcales bacterium | reverse complement strand
TCACCGCGTGATCGAGCAGGTCGACCAGCGCGCCGGGGCCATAGGTCGTCAGCATCTGGCTGCGCCGAATCTTGCCCTGGGGCTCCACATGCGCCTGCGCGGCGCTCTTGGCCTTGATCACTTGGTCACCCGATTGACCCAGAGATGCACCGAAGGCTCGACGTCGCGCATCGAGGTCGGCGCGGTGAACCGCCGCTCGGCGTCGGTCAGGCTGTCCATCGAGTCGGCCGACAGCTTGGGCAGCAACAGCGGCTTGCCATGCCGCCCGCGGTCGAGCCCCGAATAACATCGCTTGCCGGCTTCATCGCGCCGCGCCTCTTCCATCAGCCGGGCCCAGTCATCGACCAGCCGCATCAGACGCTGCCGCAAGTCATCGACCGTCGCCTGCGCCGGCGCCGCGTCATGCTCGACCGCCGCCACCACCCGCGCCGCGCGAAATGGGCGGGCGTCTGGCCCGGCATCGCTTCGAGCACGCGGCGCTGCTCGGCCAGGGTGGGCGGCCGCGGCGCGCCGCACGCCGTGAGCAGCACGGCGGTCAGCAGGACGTGCCGGCGAAGGTCAATCAAGGTGCACCTCCACCGGCGCCTCGAGCGCGCGGTCGGCGGCGGCGAGCCATTCGCGGAAGGCGCCGTAGTCCGCCGGCTCGACGCGCGCCGCGGTCAGCGTCCACTCGGCGTGCGTCGTGAGCTGACCAGCGGAAAAGTTGGACGATGCAGTCATTTTTCCGAAGCGGCTCTCGACCACCTGCGGCCTGGGCGCTGCCTTGACCCGGGCGCTGGGCGGGAGTTGCACGACCAGCGTCTGCCGCCAGACGCGGCGCACGTCGATCTCAAGCGGCAGACGGCGGGTGGCCGCCTCGGCGAAGAGGCGTACCAGATGCCAGGGCGCGCCGCCGACCGGCACGTCGAGGCCATCGTCGCGGGCGGCAAACGAGGGCAGGTCGACCGGCGCGCGCACCTCGACCGGGTCGAGCGCGGGCGTCAGGCCGGTGAGCGTGGGCGCGCCGAGATGGGCGCCGGGGAAGCGCTCGGCCAGCGCGTGCTCGACGATCTCGCGCTGGGCGCCCTCGGCTTCGAGCGCGCGCCGGGCGACGGTGGCCGGGTGGCCGGTGGTGGTCCAGATCAGCTCGCCTTTGGCCCGCCGGTCGGCTTCGAGCTGCACTTCAAAGCGCCAATCGCTGTGATTGACCGCCGCGGGCTGGGCGGGGATCGTCACCGGCTCGGTCGAGTGGCCGACGACAAACGCCATGGCGCCCTGGTCCGATGGCGGCAGCGTCCATGGGTCGTTGCGGTCGACCGTGGGGTCGACGAAGCGGTCGAGCGCCGGCACGTAGACCACCGCGTGGTCGAAGATGGCCAGGCTGGCCGGCGCCTTGGCGACCTGACCCGAGGCGCGGGTGCGCACCAGCGTCAGGTGGGCCTCGACGTCGAGCGCGCGCAACAGGGCGATGAGCAGCGTCGCTTTGTCTTTGCAGTCGCCGTAGCCACGCCCGAGCGTCTCGGCGGGCAGCTCGGGCTTAAAGCTGTGCACGCCGAATTCGAGGCCGACGTAGCGCACCTCATGGGCCACATGGGCCGCCAACCGGCGCACGATGGCCTCGGGCGTCGTCGCGTCGCCGGCCCAGACGCGCGCCTGCTGGGCCAGGGCCTCGGTCGGGGTGTCGCGCGCGTCGAGCAGCGCCCGGTAGCGGCGGTCGACGTCGGCCCAATCGGCGGCGCTGCTGATGTGCACATAGGCCCGCACGCTCGACGCGCCGGGCATGCCCACCTCGACCGGCACGCCGGGCACGTCGTGCGCCTCGAAGCGCAAGCCGTCGCGGGTGACGTCGAGCCCAGGCGCGACCACCTCGACCTGCAGCCGTTCGGCGGCCGCGCCGGCCACCTCGACGACGCTGATCGCCCGCGGTGCGACCTCTTGCAGATAGGCCAACTCACCGTAATAGCCGGGGAAGGCCGGGTCGGGATCGGTGTCGGTCAGGCGCCACGCGACCTCGATCAGGTCACCGGGCTGCGGGCGGGCGAAGGTCAGCACCTCGGCGCGCAGGTCGTAGTACAGCCGGTAATCGGGGTCCGACAGGTCGCGCTCGCCGCGGGCGGGGCTGGCGGCCGGCGCGTCGGCGCGCAGCAGGCGGGCGCGCTCGATCTCGAGGCGCTGGCGGCCGGGCACATACGACAGCTCGACGTCGCCGTAGCGCCGCGCGCCTTCATCGGTCAGCACGCGGATGACGCGGCGCACCCGACGCACCGCCAGACCATCGGCGCCCACCTCGGCGCGGG
The DNA here is from genome assembly GCA_020430675.1 of Myxococcales bacterium. The sequence continues at coordinate 3,474 of JAGQJJ010000303.1, read as the reverse complement.
CGTGGTGATAGAGCACCTGCGCGGCGACGCCCGGCACCGACGGCAGCGCGGCCAGCTCAGCGATGGGTGGCCCGAGGCGCGCTTCGCCCGGATCATCGCCCACCCGGTCGTGCAGCGCGCCCAACGCGGCGTCGCCCGGGTCGACGCGCAGCGCGGCTTCGACCACCGCCTGGGCTTCATCCGTGCGGCCGGCGTCGACGTACAAGCTGCCGAGGCGCTCGGCGAGCGTCGGGTCGCCCTCGCGATCGGCCCACAGCGCGGCGAGGCGGTCGAGCGCTTCGTCGCGATGCCCGGCGGCGAGGCGAATGTTGGCCGCTTCGAGCGCAAACGTCCAAAGTTCGGGGCGCGCCTCGGCGACCGCGTCGAGCAGCGCGGTCGCGCCGGCTTCATCACCGCGGGCGGCGCGAAGCAGGGCCAGGCGATAGCGGTCGTCGACCAGGGTCGGCCCGGCGGCGACGCGGCGCTCCAGCTCGGCGAGCACCTCCAGCACGCGGCCGCCCTGCTCCAGCAGCGAGAGCCAGGCCCCATCGAGCGCCGGGCGGTCAGGCCATCGTTCGCGGGCCTCAGCCAGCAACGCCGCCGCCTGATGCGGCAGGCCCAGATCGGCGGTCAGCGTCGCGCGCAGGCGCCACGCGGGCGGGTACGGCGGTGTCTCGACCATCAGGTCCGCCACCAGCGCCGCCGCCTCGCGGTGCCGGCGCGCGTAGAAATGCGTCCAGGCCTGATCGAGCCGCAGCGCGCGCTCGGCGTACAGGTCGGCCTCGTTGATGGGCCGCACCGGCGCATGGCTTGCCGCGACGCGCGCCCGCTCGGCGTCGGGCACCACGCGCAGCCACGCCAGCAGCGAGCGCGGGCCGGGATCGTCTTCAAACGCGCCTTCGATGGCCACGCGCGGCATCGCTTGATCGGCGTCGGGCAGGCCGGTCACCCGCGCATAGTCGGCCAGATCGCGCAGATCGGCGGCCACCGGCGGATCGGCGTCGGCGGCGGCGAGCAGCTCGGGCCAAAGATGAGCCACCTCTTCGGGCGGCGGCCCCTCGGCGGCGTCGGGCGAGGGCCCCCACGGGTCGGGGGAGGCTTCCACGGAGAGCGGCTCGCCGGCCGCGTCGGTCAGCCGCGCGATCAGCCGCCAGGCCCCGCTGCGCTGGCGCACCTCGATGACGAGGCGGTTGTCGCCCGCGCGCAGCCGGATGGGAATCGCCGCCTGGTCGAGCCACGCGGGATGCGCCGCCGGCGAGACGTAGACCTCATCGGCGTTGAGCCAAACGGTGACCGCGTCGTCGTAGCCCAGCCGCAGGACCGCCGGGGTCTCTTCTTCGGCTACGAGGCGCGTCACCAGCGTCGCCTGCGTCTCGCGCTCGGGGCGCAGGAAGGCGTCGAGCCACAGCTCGCCGGCGCCGGCCTGGTCGGGATAGGGGCGAAAATCCGCCGCGTCGAGCGGCGCGGTGGGATGCGGCGCGGGGCCGCTGCGCATCGCAAAGCCGTCGATCAGGCCCAGCGCGGCGCGGGCCTCGGCGACGGTCTCGGTGTCGAGGCGGGCCAGCGCGCGGTGCCGCAAAAGCCACCACGCCACCGCCCGCACCAGCGGCGCGCGCTTGGCGTCGCGGCCGGCGGCGCGCAGGCGGGCCTCGACCTCGCCGGTGGGCAGCCAGTCGCCGAGGTCGTCGAGGCGGATGAGGTCGACCGCGCCGCCGGGCCGATCCCCGCGCGCCGCCGCCTGCGCCGTCAGCCGATCGGCCTCGCGCTGCACCGCGTCGGGCGTGGCCGCCATCAGCGCGGGCCAAAGCAGGGTCAGGACCAATCGGGCGCGCATCACCTCTCCGCAGCACGGCGACGTCGGTCACCGGGCATCCGACCGCAGCCCGAGACACAAGGTTCTCTCTGGCCGTGGCCCGTGTCATAGTGCATGAAAGCCCTCCGGCGCACCCTCATCGAGCACCCGAGGCCGCGATGCTTCAGTGCCCTCACTGTTCAACCTCGCTGGCGGATGGGACGCGACGTTGCCTGGAGTGTGGTCGGGCGGTCGATCCCCCTGTCGAGCTGGAACGCACGCTGCCCGAAGGCGGCCTCTCCGCCGAGGCGCTGCGTTTTGCCCAATGGGCGGGCTCGGATCTCGATGACCGCACCGTGGTCGACCCCGGCGCCGGCCCACCGAGCCCGACCGAGCTGCTCGCCCGCGCGCGCCTGGGCGCGGCGCTGGCCGAGACCGAGGATCCGGCGCTGCAACCGATGATCGACGTCGGCTCGCGGCCGCCGCCCGCGATCCTCACTTCGGGCCAGCAGGCGGCGCTCATCCCGCCCCCGCCACGCGCCTCGAGCGCCGAAGCCTCGGTGGCGGCCCCCACGCCCGAGCCCTCCGAGCCTTCGCTCTCACGGCCCGGCACCCTGCCGAAACCGGGCGAGATCATCGAAGGCTATGCCATCGAAGAAGAGATCGGCCGGGGCGGCATGGGCCGCGTCTATCGGGCCACGCACGGCGTCACCGGGCAGTCGGTCGCGCTCAAGATGCTCGCCCCGCAAGCGCTCAGCGGCCCGCGGGTGCGTGAGCGCTTCATCAACGAAGCGCGGGTGCTCGCCCAGCTCAGCCACCCCAATCTGGTGCCGCTGCTCAACTTCATCGACGCGCCGAGCGGGGTCTTCATCGTGATGCCCTACGTCAAAGGCATCACCCTCGAACAGATGTTGCGCAAGCAGGGCCGGCTGGCGCTCGACGTGTCGGTCGACCTGTTCGGCCAGCTCTGCGAGGGCGTGGCCCACGTGCACGACCACGCGATGATGCACCGCGACCTCAAGCCGGCGAACGTCATCATCCGCAGCGACGGGCGGGCGATGCTCACCGACTTCGGCATCGCGCGCGAGCTGGGCGCCGCCGGCTTCACCGCCACCGGCATGGTGGTCGGCACCGCCGAGTACCTCGCGCCCGAACAGGCCAGCGGCGCGGCGCGCGACGATCCGCGCAGCGACCTCTACTCGTTGGCGATCATGCTGTACGAGATGCTCACGGGGCGAGTGCCCTTCCAAGACACAAACGTCGGCCAGGTGCTGCTCAAGCACCTGCGCGAGCCGGTGCCGCCGCCGCGCAAGTTCAACCCCACGGTGCCGCGCGCCCTTGAGCGCGTGCTGCTCGGGGCGCTGGCCAAAGATCCCGAGGGCCGACCCACCGACGCCCGCACCTTGCGCGACGCGGTGCAGGCGGCCGCGGCGCGCGCCGAACCTGACGCTGGCGCTTCGACTCACGCGGGCCAGATTCAGGTGCAAGCGGGGCAGAAGCAGAGCGCCCGACGGCGGCGCACGCTCCTGTGGGTGGGCCTTGCCCTGGCGGCGGTCTACGCGATCGGCACGGGCATCTGGTGGTATTTGCGGGAGGCGGGATGACCGCAGCGGGTCGAGCAGCCCCGTTCAGAAGCTGGACATGCTGGACACCGAAGCGTCCAGATGCTGGACATGGGATCGCATAAGTCATTGAAACCACAT
>JAGQJJ010000302.1 GCA_020430675.1 Myxococcales bacterium | reverse complement strand
CCCCGCGGCGCCGTGACGGTGGTGGGTTATCTGCTCGGGCTGCACGTGCCGCCGACCGCGATCGACGTGCCGGCCGACGGCCTCGACGATGTGGTCCTCGACGCCACCGGCGACACCGTGGGCTCGGTGGCCGGCTCGGTGCAGTTTGCCAACGCGCCCGGCGCGTCGACGACGACGGTCATCCTGGTGCCCGACAGCGCCTTCAACCCCGAGACCACCCGCGGCCCCTCGGTCGCCGGCCTGCGCGCGGCCGACGTCACCGGCGGCTTTGTCATCGCTGGCGTGCCCCCGGGCCGCTATGCCGTGCTCGCCGCGTTCGAGAATGACCGGCTCGTGCGCGATCCCGACACGGGCATCGGCGGCACGGCGATCGCGCGCGTCGACGTCGGCGTCAACGAAGCGGTCGAGGTCGCGCAGAGCTTCAAGATCACCGAGGCCCTGGCGGTCATCAGCCCGGGCGCACAAGGCATCGAAGACGTGCCCGAGGGCGAGATCACCCTGACCTGGGCCGATGACTCGTCCGAAGATGGCTACGAGCTGCGCATCTACGATGGCTTCGGCGATGTGGTGCTCACCGACATCGACGTGCCCCGCGTCACCGGCGGCGCGCAGGTGCGCTACCCCTGGACGCCCGACGCCGGCGACGGCGCGCTCTATCAGTTCCGTGTGGCCAGCTATCGCGAAGACGCGGATGGCGAGCGCCGATACATCAGCCAGACCGAAGACTTGCGCGGCGTCTTCCGCGTGGGCACGCCGCCCGTGCAGTGATCGGCAGGCTACGGCCCGAAGAGCAGGTCATTGCGGCGCCGTGACCTGTCGGTCGCGTGCCCGATGCGCTGCACGATCTCGGCGGCGACCTTCTCTTCGATGCCATGGGCGTCGTTCTCTTCGGGCAGGTCGCGATACATCCGATTCACGCGCTCGCGGTCCGAGTCATCGTCCTGCGCCCAGGCGTCCATCTCGGAGTAGGTCTTCTTGCCGGTCGCCCGCATCCACTCATTGATCTCATCGAGCACGGTCGGGCGCTTGAACCAGGTCGGCCGGCTGGCATTGAGATAATTGTTGAAATAGGTGGCCCGCGTGCTGGCATGCTGCACGACGTGCTGTGGGATCGAGAGCCGCCGGGCGATGACACTGACCGGCGGGGCCGGCTTCTGGCCAAGCGGGCTCTGGCCCTGCGCCACGGCATCAAATGCCTTGATGCGCGCAGCCACGCCGCCCGGACCGAGGTGCATCGCCTGCCGATCGGACGCCGCGCTGGCATCGGGGAACTTGAGCCGCCCGGCGGCCAGTCCCTGGGCGATGCGATAGAACTGCTCGGCGTGCCGCGTCTCGTGGTAGACGGTCGCGCACAGCTCGACGAAGTTGCGATAGCGGATGTCATCGCGCCGTGTGTGGTTGTGGTTGACCGTCAGCCGCCAGGTCGTCCAATCGAACGACGCCCAGCCGCCACCGGTGGCGGCAAACCGCACCGCGGGCGGCACCATGAACTGGGTCGTTCGGCCGATGGCCTGGGTCAAGGCCTGCTCGCGCCGCGCCTGACGCTCCATCGGGCTGCTGCCGCCTTGAAGCCACGTCGACCAGAGACGGGCACAGTCAGCGACGAACTGATGGCGAATCGGGTCGAATTGAAGGCTCATGCAAACCCCTTCGATCGCCGGCCGGCTGCCGGTCGCTTCGGCGAGCCCCAAAAAGTTAGGGCGGCACCGCGAAAAAGTCGAGCGGCCGGCAGCTCGAAAATCTGCCCCATCGCGTACGAAATTCCGGTCGACAACCTGTAAGCCGCGCCCGCGGACGGCGTCTGGCGAGCGAACCTCAAGTTCGGAGATGACCCATGTTCCTCCCCAGACTCATCGCCGTCGCGGTCGCTTGTTGCCTCGCCGCCTGCGACAAGGTGCAAGAAGCGCCCCCGGTGGCCCCTCCGCACGCACCGCCGCCGATCTCGGGTGGCACCCTGGCCGTGGACGCCCAGGGCGCCCTGGCCGTGGCCGCCGATCCGGATCGCGGCGCGATCTACGTCGTTGATCTCAAACAGCGCAAGGTTCGCCACACCGTCGAAGCCGACGATGAACCCGGGCGCGTCGCCCTGTCGGCCGACCATGCCTATGTCGCCCTGCGCCGCAGTGACGGGGTGCTGGCGATCGACCTGGCCGATGGCACCGCGAGCCGCTTTGAGACCTGCCCCGCGCCCCGCGGCCTGGCCCTCGATGGCGACGCGCTCTACGTCGCCTGCGCCGAAGGCACCCTCGACACCCTCGACGCGCCCTCTGGCGCGCGCACCCGCCGCGTCTTCCTCGACACCGACCTGCGCGACGTCGTGATCGCCGGCGGCGCCGTGCATGTCACCCGCTTCCGCAGCGCCGAGCTGCTCACCCTGGACGCCGACGGGCACGTCGTGCGCCGCGTCACACCCACCGTCGGCAATGGCATGGCGCCGGTCGTCGCCTGGCGCACCGTGCCCCTGGCCAATGGCCGCATCGCCATGCTGCACCAGCGCGCCAGCCTGGCCATGGTGCGCCTCGCCGAGCCCGAAGCGTATGGCACGCCGCCGGAAGGCGGTTGCGGCAGCCTGGTCGGCGGCCAGGTGACGGTCTTTGACGCGGCGGGCGAGTCGGTGACGCGCCTGAAGATCCGGGCGCCGCTCACCGTTGACCTCGCGCCCGGCGAGTCCTCGGTCGGCCTCGCGGTGCCAGGCTCGCCGCGCGAGGACGGCCAGCCTCGCTTCTCGCTGATCGAGCCCGCGCTCATCGATGACTGTGCTTCGCCCTTCGCCGACGTGCCCGATCCCGTCACGCTCGCCGCCCATCAGGTGACGGCGGTGGCGCGCGACGGCCAGGGCCACCTCTACGCGCAATCGCGCGAACCGGCTGCGTTGCTCGATGGCAATGGCGGGCCGCCGATCGTGCTCTCGACCGCGTCGGCTCTGGACGAGGGCCACGAGCTCTTCCACACCGACGCCGGCCGCGGCATGGCTTGCGCCTCATGCCATCCCGAAGGCGGCGACGACGGCCATGTCTGGCTCTTTGCCGGCCACGGCCTGCGGCGCACGCAATTCCTCGTCGGCGGTCTCAAGGGCACCGAACCCTTCCATTGGGCGGGCGACATGACCGACTTCGCGACGCTCATGACCGAGGTGCGCGAGCGACGCATGGGGGGCGCGCCGCTGGCGCCCGATGACGGCGAGGCGCTTCTCGATTGGCTCGACGCCCAGCCGGCGCCGCCCGCGCCGCGCTTGGACGCCGCCGCGGTGACGCGCGGGCGGGCGGTCTTTGAGGCCACCGGCTGCGCGGGCTGCCATGCCGGCGTGCACCTGACCGACAATCTGGGCCATGACATCGGCACCGGCCGCCGCCTGCAGACGCCGGCGCTGCGCGGCCTGGCCTATCGCACCGGCTTCATGCACGACGGCTGCGCCAGCGAGCTGGTGGATCGCTTCGATCCCACCTGCGGCGGCGCGACCCACGGCGCGGTGGATGCCTTGCCCGCGGCGTCGCTGGCCGACCTCGTCGAATACCTTCGGTCGCTGTGAAGGAGGCCGCCATGAAGACTCCGTCTCTGCTCACGATCGCGGTGGCGTTGATGGCTTGGGCCAATGCGCAGGCCTGCCTGCCTCCGGAACGTGGCGTCTTTGTCAGCGCCACCTCGCCGATCGACGGGGCCACGGACGTGCCCGTCGACCAACCCATCCTCGTCGTTCTGACATCCCATGATGGCAGGCTCGACGCCGATGCCCTGGCCGACCGCGTCACGCTTCTCGGCCCCGAAGGCACCGCGGTGCCCGGCGTGGTGACGCCGGTCGAAGGCATGCGCTTCGGGCCCGGCCTCGGCGTGCTGCGGTTCTGGCCGGACGCACCATTGGCGCGGACGGCGGGCCATACGCTGCGCGTGATCGAAGAGAATCCGTGGTCCGGCGAGGCGATCACGCGGGACTTCGCCTTCGCCACCGGCAAACGCAGCTACGCCGTGGGGCGCGCCGAGGTCGCTGAAATGCCCATCGAGCCGTTTGTCATGAACTTCGGTTCGGGCTGCCTCCCCGACGAAATCGATAGCTGTGGCGGGTGTTTGCAGCAAGAGGTCGACCACTCGGTCGATGCCTTCGAAGTCGTGGTTGTCGTCGACATGGCCGACGACAACCACGGTCTCTTCCTGACCCGGAGCGCGCTCGGCGCCACCGAAGCCGAAGCGCGGGCCATTCGTGCGCGCACGCCGTCGATCTTGCAGATCGCCAACGCCGAGTTGCGGCTCGACACCGGGCACGGCGAAGTGCCGACCTGGCAGTCGAACCAGGCCTGCGCGTCGGTCGAGGTGCGCGACCTGGCGGGCAATCTCTGGCTCGATGAGACCCGTTGCGCGACGCTGCCCGAAGCGTTGGCCCCGCCGCCGGAAGACGAGGTCGACCTGCCCGGCGACCTGGAACCGGGGCACGGCGACGGCGGGGGGTGCAGCGCCGCACCGGGCGGCGCGCCGTCCGCGAAGGCGCTGCTCGTCTTGCTGGGCCTTTGCCGCCGCCGCCGATCCTTCAGCCGATGATCTCGGCGTGAACCGCCGGCGCGCGCTTCGCCAGATCGGCCAGCAGTGCGTCGAGCCGGGTGCCCAGGTTGACGTAGGGCACGCGGCGGCCCTGATACACCGCGTCGGCCGCCGCATAGCTGCGATGCAGCGCCCGCGCCCGCCAGGCATCATCGCAGACCGGCGCGCCCGAGGCGCCGTGCAGCGTGTCGGTGTAATAGCGCAGCGTCGTGTCGTCGACCCCCGCGAGCAGGTTGTTGCGCAGCGCCACGCGCAGCGGGCCGCCGTCGGCGTGCTGCAGGATGTTCACCGGCTGGCCCGGCGCGATGGCATCCAGCGCGAGCGGGATGCCTTGTCGACCGGTGTCCTGCAATCGCAGAATGGCATAGTCGAGCGTCGGATCGGTCGCCGCCAGATCCACGGCCATCGCCGGCGCGCCCTCGGTCGTGTCATCGGTCACGCCGAAGCTGATCGTGGCCGCCTTGACCTGGGCCAGAATGTCATCATCCGCGGGCGCAGAATCGCCCAGCGTGCGGGCGCGGATGACATGATGGCAGGTGATCAGCAACGTGGGCGTCAGCAGCCACCCGGTGCCAAAATGCGTGATCACGCGCCCCTGTTGCGGATGCACGCGCGGCGCGCCGGCCTCGTGTTCGGCCACGCGCAGGCGGGCGATGGCACTGGCGGCGGTCAGCGCAGCGCTCAAGAAACCCACCGGCAGCAGATCGCCGCCGCCCACCTTGGCCTCGGGCTGCTCGGTCGGCGGCGTCATCTGCAGCGGCGGCTGGCCGTTGAGCGCGCCTTCGACCTGCGCGCGCACCCGACGCACCGTCGCCAAGGCGGCGGCGTCATCGAGCTGGCCTTCGACCGCCGCCAACCACGTACGCAAGGGCACGCTGCCATCGACCAGCTGCCGCACCTTGCCGAGCTGATTCAGATCGCTGCGAAGCTGCGACTGCGGATCCGGCATCGAGGGCAGCCGGCTCCAGAATGACACCGGCACGTCGGCGAAAAGCAGGCGCCGGTACTCCGCGCCGAAGATACCCGCGTCGAGCAGCGCCTGCACCAGCGCGCTGCGGTCCTCGGGGCCGAGCAGATTGGCGTGCACGCGCTCAGGCCCCGGGCCGCAGGCGGCCGATCTGCTGCTTGACCGCTTCGAAGCCCAGGTCGATGCCATAGGCCCAAAGCAGCAGCGTCAGCGATTGCTTGCCGCCGCCGACGAAGTCATCGGAGTACAAGATG
>JAGQJJ010000301.1 GCA_020430675.1 Myxococcales bacterium | reverse complement strand
TCGCCATCGTGGCCGCCGAAGACAATACCGACGTCGACGTGCGCCTCGTCGGCGGCGCCACGGTGCTGCCCGATCGCGACGGCCGCGTGCGCGCCGCCGGTGGCCATGTGGCCAACCGCCTCGCCGCGCAAGAGGTGATGCTGGTGCACAGCGCGCCTTCGCCCAATATCTTCACCGTCACCGATCTGTCGGGCGCGCAGGTGACCGCCAACAAGCCGATCTCGGTGTTTGCGGTGCATGTCTGCACCAATTACCCCCAGGACCAGGCGGCCTGCGACCACCTTCAGGAGCAGCTGCTGCCGGTCGACACCTGGGGCAACTCGTTCCAGCTTGTGCCGCCGGCCACCCGCGCGCGCAACGCGCCGCGCGAGGTGATCTACTGGAAGATCATCGGCACCAACGCCGACGCCAACATCACGCTGAGCGTGCCGTTCAACCAGCTGCAGCCCATGGCCCCGGGCGCGGCCGGCGTGCCCGATTGCCGCAACTTCCTCAACGGGCAGGACACCATCCGCCTGCGCCCCGACCAGTTCTGCGAGTTTGGCACCAAGCGCGCGGTGCAGCTGGTCAGCGACACCCCGATCATGGTCGCCGGCTTCATCGTGGGCCAGGAAGCCACCGGCCTGCTCGACTTCGGCTCGCACGCGGGCGACCCGGCCATGTTCATCGTGCCGCCCGACCGCCAGTACCGCCGCAGCTATGGCTTCCTGACGCCCGACACGTATTTCAGCGACTACGTGACCGTGACCTACCTGCCCGGCAACGAGCTGCTGCTCGACGGCCAGCCCATCGACCTGGCCGATGGCATTCAGGTGCCCGGCAGCAACTATTTCTACAAGCATGTGCCAGTGGACGACGGCCCGCATCTCATCGAAGGCCGCAGCCTGTTTGGCATCATGGTCTATGCCTATGATGACTTCGTCAGCTATGCCTTCACCGGCGGGCTGAACCTGACCAAGCAGTAATCTACAGACCCACCTGGGCCGCCGCTTCGCCAGCGGTGTACAGGCGCATGATCCAGGGATCGAGCCGCGTCGAGACCCGCGGCGGGCCCTCGGGGCGCGCGAGCGGTCGGGGGAAGATCGCGGCTGCGGTCAGCGCGGCTTCATCGACGTAGCGGGTGGGGAAGGGCGGCGCGCCGGTGAAGGTGGGCGCTGGCCCGTCAGGGCGCGCGAAGTGCCAGCCCCACTCGCCGAAGCTGGGCACATGGGCATGCAATGACGTGACCGCAAAGCCCGCGGCTTCGAGCGTGTCGCGCACGGCCCAGAACGCGGCGCGCGTGGTGTAGGGGCTGCTCGACTGCACCGCGAGCACGCCGCCGGGGCGCAGGCGGTTTTGCACCTGTTGGTAGAACTCAAGGCTGAAGAGCTTGGCCAGATCGGGCGTGGAGGGATCGGGGAAGTCGGCGATGATGGCATCCCAGGTGTCGGGCACCTCCGAGACAAAAAGATCGGCGTCGAGGTGCATCAGGCGGACTTCGGCGACCACTGCGCGTCTGCCGGCCAGCGCGTCGCGCGGGCGCTCGGCGGCTTTGATCACCGGCGCGCTGGGGCCGGGGCTCACCCCGGCGGGCGGGCGCACGTCGACCCGGGCGTCGGCGAGGCTGCCGCCGTTCTGCGCCACCAGCGGCGGCCAGGTGCGCGCCATCGCGGTGATGGTGGGATCGAGGTCGACCAGCATCACCCGACGCACGCTCGGCCAGCGCAGCACCTCGCGCACCGCGAGGCCGTCGCCGCCGCCGAGCACCAACACCGACTCGGGCGGCCGGTCGAGCGCCAGCAGCGCCGGGTGCACCAGCATCTCGTGGTAGATGAACTCATCGGCGCTGTCGAACTGAAGCTGGCCGTTGAGATAGAGCGCGATGGCATCGCCCCGGCCGGTGACGACGATGTCTTGATAGACGCTCTCGGCGTGGTAGCGGATGGGATCGCGATAGAGCCGCTGCCGCGCCGCTTCGATCAGCGTCGGCGCGTTGAGCGTCAGGCCGCCCAGCAGGGCGATGGCGCCGATCAACGCCGCGAGCACCGGACCCTTGCGCGGCACCTGGCGATGAAAGAGCAGCAACGTCACCCCGGCGACGCCCAGGTTGGCCAGTCCCAAGAGGAGGCTGATGTGATCGAGCGAGAGCGTCGGCAATAGCAGAAAAGCCCAGAGCAGCGCGCCGCCCAGCGCGCCGATGTAATCGAGGCTGAAGATGTCGCCGACGTTGTCTTTGAGGTCATGCCGCCAGCGCGCGTTGATGCGCAGCAGCAAGGGGATCTCGAGCCCGATGCCAAAGCCGATGAGCAGCGCGAGGCCATAGAGCACGACGCGGAAATGCACCATCCACGCAAACGCGAGGTACAGCCCCACGGCCGAGGCGCCGCCGATGAGGCCCAGGGCGATCTCGACGAAGATGAACACCTCGGCCAGCGCGGCCCGCTCGCCGATGCGGCGCTGCACGAGGCCGGCGAGGCCCATGGCAAACATCATCAGCGCGATGATCAGGCTGAACTGCTCGACGCTGTTTCCCAAGAGATGGGTCGCCAGCGTCGACAGGCAATACTCGTAGACCAGCCCCGAGCCGCCGAGGAACAGCACGATGAACGCGAGCAGGGCCCGCGTGGCGCGGCCCGGCGGTGGGGCGGATGGCTGGTCAGACAACCAGGATGATCACCGTGGCCAGGCCGACCATCGAGGCGGTCTCGAGCAGCGCGGCGTTCACGTTGCGGTCGTCGTAGATCTCTTTGGTCAGGTCGGCCTTGCCGAGCATGACGTGATCGACGAAGTACCGCCACGCGGGCAGCAGCAGCAGGCCGGCGCCGGTGATGATGGCAAAGTTGAGCAGATTGTCGCTCCAGCCGGTGAAGTCGCCTTCGGTGGCGCCATAGAGCACCAGCCCCAGCGCGGCGAGGTTGCCGCCGAACGCAAAGCCCGCCGCGGCGTTGCCGCCATGGCGCACGCCGTCCTGCTCGTAGTCGCGCTCGATGGCTTCGTGCACGTTGCGCGGCTGGATGGCTTGATAGATCAGGCCGTAGAGCACCAGCGCGATCTGGCCCAGCGCATAGAAGGCGAGCGCGACGCTGACCTCGTGCAACACGATCTCGCCGCGGGTGGCGGTCTCGGGCAGCACCGACGGATCGACGCGCCCGCTCAGGGCGCCGGCCAGCACGAGGCCCGAGGCCAGATAGCTGCCGCAGAGCACGGCACCCGCGCCGACGTTGCGGTCGTCGACGAGTTCTTTGCGGTTCTCGAAGCGGTGCAGGATGAGGCGGTCGTTGATGAAGCCCGACAGCTTGAGCAGCACGATCGCCAGCAGGCCATAACCCGCCAGCTCGCCCAGATCCCAAGCGATGCCGGTGGGATCATCCATCGCCGCGCCATCGGTCGCGAGCAGCGCGGCGAGCACCACGATCTGCCCGCCGATGAAACCAAAGAGCGCCGTGCCCACCGCCGGGTTGTCGGCCTCGGTGAGCTCGTGGTTGACGTCAAAGCCGGCGAAGCGCGCAAACGCGACGCGGCCGAGCAGCAACAAGCCGGCCGAGACCAGCAGGGTGCCGAGCGAATACACGATGGCCAGAGTCGACATCGCTATTTCCCGAATCCGCCGAAGCTTGACCCGCGGAATCGACTGCCGCGTGAGCCGCTGAAGCTGCGCGAAGGGCTGCTGCTGTACCGCGAGCCGCTGTACCGCCCGCTCGATGGCGCGCCGCCTTGATACTTCGAGCCGCTATAGCGCCCCGCGGTGCGATTGGCGCTGCCTTGGTATTTCGAGCTGCTGTACTTCGTGCGCGATTGCTGCTGGAAGTACTTGCTGCCCGCGTAGCGCGCTTTGGTCTCGGTGCCTTTGGAGCCAAATTCCTTGTTCTTGCCGAACCAGGACTGGCCGCTGCTGACCGTGCGGCGATAGGTGCGGTAATCGCCCTGAATCACCGGCCGATAGCGGCCCGGCCCCCAGAGCAGATCGCGCATCAGCGCATATTTGCCGTAGAAGACCCAGAAGCTCTGCCCGTTGCGCTGCTCCCAATAGCCATAGCGGGTATTGCCGACATAGGCATAGCCCGGCGGCGCGGCGATGGTCTCGGCCTGGCTGGCCAGCTTGCCTTCCGGCTTGCTGTAGATGGCCATGCCCAGGTGCTCGCGATGCTGCTGGTAGACGCTGCGGGTGACCTCCTGCCAGTCGGTCTCGCGCGAGGCGCCGTTCTCGATGACGCGGTACTTGTGGTAGTAGCGCCCGCCGTCCTCTTTCATGTCGATGAGGACGCGGTCGATGCTGGTTTGCAGCGACGCGAGGTCGCTCTCCAGCTCGGCTTTCATCTCGACGAGGCGGCCATGCGCGGTGCTGATGGCTTCGGCGGCGCTGCCGACCTCGATGTATTGCGGCGGCTGGGCCGCGGCGACCGCTTCCAGCTTGCCGCCGGTGCTCACGATCTGCCGCGCATGGGCTTGCAGCGCGTCGCGGCGCTTGTCGAGTTCAACCTTGGCGTCGGGGTAGCTGGTGCCGGCCAGCTCGATGCGCTCGAAGAAGGCGGCGTCATCGAGCAGCGCCTGCGCGGCGGTGATCTGCTCGCGCGCGCTGGTGAGGAGCGCGTCGTGATTGGTCTTGTAGCCGAGCAGCTCGCGCGGTGGCCGCCGGCTCGTCGATGCCCGCGAGCGCCGCGGTCGCCGTTGACGCCAGCGTGCCGGCCTGCTTGAGCACCGCGTCGGTGTCGCGGTGGTGGTCGCCTTCCACCAGCGTCGCGAGCTGCTTGCGCGCATCGGCGGTGGCGGCCAGCGCCTGCCGCTGCTCGGCGAGCTTCGCGCGGCCGGCTTTGATCTCGGGGCGATCGGCCAGCAGCGCCGGGTCTTCTTTGACCGCCTCTTCAAAGCGCGCTTCGGCCTCTTCGAGCGACTTCTCGGCGGTGACCAGCGCCTTGTTCGCCGACTCGGCGGCGGCGACCGCGCCCGGGTCGATGCCCCGCGTCAGCAGGAAGGCCGCGAGCCCCAGTCCCGCGCCGAGCAGCAGAAGGCCCGCCCAGGCCGCTCGACTCACTTGCCGTCACCGGCATCGAAGATCTCGATGCCTTTCGGGTCGACGCGCCACAGGTGGTAGACCTGGAACTTGCGCTCGCCGACCCACTTCTCGACCGTGATCTGGCGCGACTCGCCCTCGTCTTCGAACTCCCAGCAATAGAAGCCTTCGCGGTCGCGGCCATCGTCTTCGAAGTACATGCGCTCGCCCGACTCGACGTAGTGCCAGGTCGCGCCATCCCACGGGAAGCTGCCCCGCTCGGCCTCGTCGAAGTCGATCAGCTTCGACTCGTCGAGGCCCAGGTCTTCGAGGCTGGGGTTCTCGTCCTCGAAGCCGGCGGTGACATAGACCGCACGGCCCTCGCGCGACCACTCGATGAGCAGCTCGCGGTTGCCATGCTCGCAGACCAGCTCGTACCACGGCGCGCCGCCGTCTTCGTAGCGGTGGCGGGTGCGCACATAGGTCTCGATGGGCGCGCGCTGCTTGCCAAACGGCGGCAGGTGCAACACGCCGCCCTTGCGCACGCCGGTGATGTCATTGGTGACGTTGGCGCCGCGCACCACGGCCTCGCGGGCCTGCTGACGCGACTGCTCTTCTTTTTTCTTGCGCGAGATGAGCACGCCGATCAGCCCGGCGACGCCCATCCCGATGAGGATGTACCACAACATGGCGGCAAACTAGCACGCGGCCCGGCGGGGGAAAAGGCCGGTCAATCCAGGCCGATAAGCGGGCCGCGGCGCTCGACGGCGCGGGCGGCGATCCGCGCGGCGT
>JAGQJJ010000300.1 GCA_020430675.1 Myxococcales bacterium | reverse complement strand
CAGCGGGTTGATGACCTGATGGGCCACCAACTCAGCGCGGCGCTCGACCAGCGCGATGACGTCCGGTCGCTGCGCTTCGGGCAGCCGGGCGAGCAGCCGCGCGTGCGTCCAGGCGTCTTCGCGCGCGTGGCGAATGC
The DNA here is from genome assembly GCA_020430675.1 of Myxococcales bacterium. The sequence goes on along the minus strand of JAGQJJ010000300.1, from coordinate 5,638 downwards.
TGAAGTTGGCCACCGACTCGTCGACCCTGACCAGCGCTTGATCCAGCAGGCCGAGCAGCGGCGCAAAGCGGTTGATGGCCGCCTGCGCCTTGTCGAGCAACGCGGCGAGCACGTTGTTGATGCGCTCGAAGTCGGCGGCCAGCCCGTCGATGGCGTCGCCCGGCGCGACCTCGGCGGCGGCGATGGCCAGGTCGAGGTTGATATGGGCGTTCATGCCCAGCAGCAGGTTCTGCAGAATGGTCGCCTTGCCACTGCTCGCGGCCTCAAACGCCAGCCGCCACGGGCGCGTCGGCCGGCCGGCGGCGAGGTGCGTATTGAGCGCATCGAAGTAGCGATTGGCAAACAGCGCGTCGAAGCGGCTCATGCGGTTCGGGTCGTCGTAGCGGCCGGCGACGATGCCATCGCGCACCCGCCGAGTCACCGCGCGGTAGAGCGCGGCGAAATAACCGCCGGGATCGCGGGCCGAATGGGCGCGCTCGATGACCGCGTCCATCACGCTCAGGGCGTCGTCGATGGTGTCGGTGTCGGTGCGGAACATGGCATCACCGGGCTCGTGGCGTCAGCCGATTCTGGAAGCCGGCGTGCCGAGGGTCAACCTTGCGGCGCGCATGGCAGCAGCGGGCCGGGGTTGCGCCGGGCGGTGGCTCGGGCATGATGAGACCGAAGCAGGAGGTGCCGATGCAGGCCCAGGAACTGCCGGTCGGCGCGGTCGTCGACGAGAAGCTGCACGCGGACCTGAGTGGATGGGCTGCCGCGGAGGCGGGGCCCGAGCTGCGGCGCATGACCCGCGCGCTGCGGTCGGTGTCGGCGTTTGTGCAATTCGACGCCGCCCTGGCCCATGCCCGCGGGCTGGTCGAGCCGCTCATCCCGGCGCTGATGGTGGGCACCACCGGCCAACGTCTTGATCTGCTTGGCTTTGTGGGTTCGTGGATGCCCGAGCATCTCGGCGGGCTGCTCGGCCGTTTTGTGCATGACCGCGCCCCGCGCGTGCGCCGGGCGGCGATGTACCGGTTGGGCCAACGCACGCCTGAAGAGCTGGCGAAATGGGACGCCGGCCGGTGGACGGCCGACCTGACGCCGCGGCCCCTCACCCGCCACAAGGGCAGCACCCGCAAACAACAGGCGCTGGGACTGCCGGTGCTGGAGACCGTCGGCGATGTGCGCGCGCTGCTCGACATCCGCTCGCCGCGGCAGCTTGGCTTTCTGCTGCGCGCCACCGCGGCCGATCCCCCGGCGCCCTACTCGACCTTCACGGTGCAAAAGCGCGATGGCGGCGAGCGCATCATCTGCGCGCCCGGCCCGCAGCTCAAGGCGGCGCAGCGCGCGCTGCTCGACAAGCTGCTGGCGCGCCTCAAACCCCATTCGGCAGCCCATGGCTTCGTGCCCGGCCGCAGCACGGTCACGCACGCCGCGATCCATCAAGGCCAGGCGGTCGTGGTCGGCTTCGACCTCGAAGACTTCTTCCCCACCATGCACTTCGGTCGCGTCATGGGCTTCTTCGGCAGCCTTGGCTATCACGTCGGCGAGTGCCGCTTCAGCAGCCATGACGCCTCGCGCGCGGTCGCGCCGACATTGGCGCGGCTCGCGACCTATGCCGTCGATCCCACCGAGTACGGCGCGGGTGAGCTGCCACAAGGCGCGCCGACCTCGCCGGCGATCAGCAACCTGATCTGCAGCCGCCTCGACGCCCGGCTGCACGGCCTCGCCGAGTCGCTCGGCGGCCGGTACAGCCGCTATGCCGACGACCTGACGTTCTCGTTCGCTGAAGTGCCCGAAGGCCGCATCGGCCGGCTCCGGTGGTGGGTGGGCCAGGTGATCGCGCAAGAGGGTTTTCGCTTGAATCACAAGAAGTTCCGCGTCGTGCGCCGCAGCCAGCGGCAGCAGGTCTGCGGCATCGTGGTCAACGACTGCCTGCGCGTGCCCCGCGCTGAACGCCGACGTTTTCGGGCCATCGTGCACCAATGCCGCCTGCATGGCACCGAGAGCCAGGCCCGCGGGCGCGCCGACTTTGTCGACTGGCTGCAGGGCTACGCGGCGTACATCCATATGGTGCACCCCGAGGAGGGCGCGGCGTTGCTGGCCGAGGTCCGGGCGCTGCGCGGCGGTGCGTCATGAAGCCGCACGACACCCTCACGGCGCTCGCCTCGATGCCCGCCGACATGGCCCGGGCGCGGGCGGTCTGGGCGCTGTTCACCGAGGCCGAGCCGCAGGCCCTCATCGGCCCGCTGCTCGCCACGGCCGTCGACGCCGGGCTGCTCGACGCGCTGGCCGCCGAGCGCCTGAAGTTGCAGCACGCCGCGCGCGGCGGCCCGCGGCTCTGGGTCGAGCCACGCTCCGGCATCGAGATGATCTGGATCGGCGGCGGCCCGGCGCGGCTTGGCCCGACCGGAGAATCGGTCGAGATGGCCGGCTTCTCGCTCGCCCGCCACCCGGTGACCCGCGCAGTTTTTGGCGCCTTTGTCGACGCGACCGGTGGCGAGACGTCGGCCGAGCCCGAGGGCCTCGCGGCGCACCCGAAGGTCGAGGTCTCGCAGGCCGAGGCGCACGCCTTCTGCGTCTTTGCCGGCCTCAACCTGCCCACCGAGTGGATGTGGGAGAAGGCCGCGCGTGGGCCCGATGGCCGGATGTACCCATGGGGCAGCGACTGGCCGCGCCGTGAGCTGGCGCAGATTCAGGCCAAAGAGACCTGCGCCATCGCCACGCGCCCCAAGGTGCGCACCGCTTATGGCTGTCAGGACATGATCGGCAACGTCAGCGAGCGCTGCTTGCCGGGCGACGAGGCGGATCGGGGCGCCCTGCCGTTGTTGCGTGCCGCGCCGCCGCCCGATGAGACGACCCTGGTTCCGGTGCGCGGCAGCGCTTTTCTGCGCTTCGACGCCAGCCGCGATCGCTTCGCATGCTGGCATCGCCGTCAGCTCTCGGCCGGGCGCCGCAACCACTGGTGCGGCTTTCGCCCGGCCTTCTCGTGGTTGCTCGATGCCGGGTGATTACTGGTTATAGCGCTCGCGATAGGCACGCCGCAGCGCCTCGGCCTCTTCGGGTTTGAGACCCTTCATCCAGGTATGATCCTCTTCGGCGAGCAGGGCCTCGACCTTGCCGCGGTACTTCTCTTCCATCTCGGCGCCGCCGGTGGCGGCCGCTTCGATGACCGCGGGCAGAAACTCGGTGTAATAATGCTTCGAGACCTCGTACATGCCATGCCAATGGGTGTAATCGGGCCCCATCATGCTCGCGCCGTGACGCGCGCGGCGGCCTTCGTGGTGCCACAGCTCCCAGAAGACCCATTGCACATGATGCTCGAACGGCGCCTCGGGCTTGAGGATGCCATCGGCCTTCAGATCGTTCATCATCGCCTGTGCGGGCTTGGCGAACTTCTCGTTGTACAGGACGACCAAATCATCGAATTGCTTGTAGAAATTGTCGACGTAGGTGTCGTTGTGGCAGTTGAGGCATGCGCCCTTCATGGTGGCGCGGCGCTCCTCCCAGGTGACGATGCGCTTGACCTTGCGTTGGACCGTCCTGGTCACGAGCTTCTCGTCCTCGGCCACCTTCTCCTTGGTCTCGATCTCGTCGCCCACCGCCGGCAGCGCTCGGCCTTCGGGATAGTCCTCCTTGTAGCCGTCTTCGTAGACGATCATGTTCAGCTTGCTGCTGACCACCGGCCGCAACGTCCAGCTGATGCGCTCGCCGACATCGTGGCTGTTGCCTTTGAAGACGCCCTGCGGGGTCATATAGGCGCTGATATGGCAGGTCGCGCAGGTCGGGGCCGCCGAGTAGTCGCGGCCGAGCACCCAATCGCCCGCCTTGTCGAGCGCCATGCGCGCCCGGTTGGCATAGAACGCGATGCCATGCTTCGACTCGTTGTAGATCTCGATCTGCGGGTGGTCGGGGCCCATATGGCATTTGCCGCAGTTCTCGGGCGAGCGCGAGAGGCTGGCCTGGAACGAGTGGCGCGAGTGGCAGGCATGGCATGAGCCCTTCGAGCCATCCGGGTTGAGGCGACCCATGCCGCTGTTCGGCCAGGTGTCGGGGTCGATGACCGGGCGAGCCTCCTTGCCGACGCGCAATTGCTTGCCGTTCTCGTCTTTCTTGAACTTGATGATGGTGCCGTGACACTGCCAGCAGCCATTGACCGCGTCGGCGACGTTGCCGGTGCTCGGCATGCCCGCGACCTTCTCGGCGAGCACATTGTCGAGGCTGGCCAGGATCTCACCGGCCTTGGCGTGATGGCTGCCGGCGAACTCGGCGTACTCGCGGGCATGGCAGCGCGCGCAGTCCTTGGGCGTGACGAGCGCCGAGACCCAGGTGCCTTCATGCTCCCAAGCGTCGGGTTCGCCCTGCGCGGCCTGATGGCACTCGATGCAACCCACGCCGACCAGGGCGTGCCGCGAGACCTTCCACTCCATCACCAGCGCCGGCGCATCCTTGGCGTGGCAGCTCACGCAGCTCTCATTGGCCGGCGTCAGCACCGCCTCGGGCGCCACCTCTTCACGGTGGCGCTTGCTCTCCTGCCAGGCGACCAGAAGCAACGCGCCGAGGAACAGAAACGACAGCCCGGCGATCACATAGCGTTTGGCGTTGAGCGACATCTCTCTCTCCTCAGGCCGCAAAGCTTTCCCAGACGGTGAACACCAGGAAGGTCAAGAAGGCGATGACGCCGATCACGGTCGAGACGACATCTGGCATGCGCAGGCGGCGGCGCAGGACGCCCTCGATGAACGGCCAGAAGAAGAAGACCACGCCGAGGCCGATCGTGAGCATCACGCTCAGGCGCAGCGAGGTCAGCTTGAGCAGGCGAAAACTGAAATAGAAATACCACTCGGGCTTGATGTGCTCGGGCGTCACGGCCGGGTTGGCCGGGTCGCCAAGGCCCGCGGGGAAGACCAGCGCCATGATGGTCAGCAGGTACATCAGCAGCACGCCGATGAGCACCTCGGTGGCGACGTGGTCGGGCCAGAACTTGAAGAAGCGGTCCTTCCTGGCGACCTTCTCGCCCTCGAAGCGCAGCTCGGTGACGCCGTGCATGCGCACCAGCAGGATGTGCACGCCGACCAGCATGAACATGACCGTGGGCAGCACGCCGATGTGCAGGATGAAGAAGCGCGTCAAAGTATTGGCGCCCACTTCCGAGCCGCCGCGCAAGAAGTACGCCAATTGGTCGCCGATGAGCGGCGTGGCGCCGGCGAGGTTGGCGGCGACGGTGGCGCCCCAGAAGCTGAGCTGCTCGTAGACCAGCGAGTAGCCGGTGAAGCCGAAGACGAGGGTGGTCAAGAGGAGCCCGACGCCCACGCACCAGTTGAGCTGCCGCGGGTGGCGATAGGCGCCGGTGAAATAGACGCGCAGCAGGTGCAGGAAGACGGCGACGATCATCAGGTTGCCCGACCACTTGTGCAGTGAGCGGATGTACCAGCCGAAGCGCACGTCCTGGGTGATCGCGGCCACGCTGTCGTAGGCGGCGTCGGGCGACGGCACGTAGTAGAACGTCAAAGCGATGCCGGTGATGATCTGCACCAGCAGCAGGTACATCGGGGTGCCGCCCAGCGCGAACCACCAACGCTTGAGGTGGTGGGGGACGGGCTCGGCGCCGGCGTGGCGGATGAGCTGCCAGTCGACCGGCACCAGCTCGGCGAGGCGGGCG
>JAGQJJ010000299.1 GCA_020430675.1 Myxococcales bacterium | reverse complement strand
CGCCAGCGCGCGAAACCGCCTGGCCGCTTCGTCGTAGCGCGCGGCGTTGTATGCCTCACGCGCCGCGGCGAACTCGGGCCCCTCGGGCAGCGTGGGCGAAGGCACCGCGTCGGCCGCGGCGTCGCTGCCGGCGGCGCGCAGGCGGTCGGCCTGGGCCCGCGCGGTGCTCAACGCGGTCTCGGCCTGGGCTTCGCGGACCTCGGCCTCGGCCTGTGCGGCCCGCGTGCGCAGCCATTCGCGCCCGCCGAACACCGCGGCGAGCGCCAGGGCGGTCAGCCCGGCGGCGATGAGCGCCGTGCGATGGCGGCGCAGCCACCAGCCCAGACGCCGCCATGAGCCGGGCAGCGCCGCCACCACCGGCTCGCCGCGCAGGAAGCGGTCCAGATCGGCCGCCATGTCGAGCGCGTCGACGTAGCGGCGGGCGGGGCTGCGATGCAGGGCGCGCAGGCAGATGGCGATGACATCGGTCGGCAGGCCGTCCTGCCGCCGCGGCGTCGCCGGCACCTCGACCGGCAGGCCCCGGTCATCGGTCGGGTAGACCGGCAGCTTGCCGGTGATGGCGTGAAACAGCACCGCGCCGAGCGCAAAGACGTCGGAGCGGGCGTCGACGCGGTCGTGGTCGCCTTGCGCCTGCTCGGGCGCCATGTAAGCCGGCGTGCCGATGACCTGCCCCGTCCGCGTCTGGGTGCCGTCCTCGCTCTCCAGAAAGCGGGCCACGCCAAAGTCGACCAGCAGCGGGCGCCCCTCTTCGAGCAGGATGTTGCCCGGCTTCACATCGCGATGAACGATGCCCGCGCTGTGCGCATGGGCCAGCCCACGCGCGACCCCGGCGACGATGCGGCAGGCTTCGGTCGGGTCGAGGCGGCCCTTCTCGGCGATATGGCCGGCAAGGGTCACGCCATCGACAAAAGCCATGGTGAAATAGGGGCTGCCATCGACGACGCCAATATCGTGCAGCGCGACGATATTGGGATCGTCAAGCCGCGCGACCGCCCGGGCTTCGTTGAGGAAGCGCTTGACCTGCCGGCGGGTGGCGGCGTGCGCGGCGCGCATGACCTTGAGCGCGACGATGCGATCGAGCGCCGGATCCCACGCCTTGAAGACGACGCCCATGCCGCCGCTGCCGAGCTCGCCAAGCACCGTATAGCGCCCGATGCGCCGCGGTCTTTCGGGGGGGTCGATCGCAGGGTCGACGGTGTCGCCCCCGGCCAGGCCTTCGTAGGAGTCCGCCGAGTCGTCGGCCGCGTCGCCGGTGCTCGGCACGGTGGCCGACGGCGTGGTCGAGAAGTCGGGCGGCGGCCCGCGCATGGCGCCTAGCGCTCCATGCCCAGGGCCCGCATGCGCAGCTTGAGCCCGTGGGGCGAGACCTGAAGACGCTCGGCGATGCGATCGACCTCACCGCCCACCTCGGCCGCCACCGCCAGAATCTCGGCCGCGGTGAGCTGACCCGGCCGCCGAAAGCCGAGCTGGCCCATCATCGCGTTGAGCGTATTGCGCGAGATGCCCAGCTCGCGGGCGGTCAGCCGCAGCCGCCAGTGATTGCGGCGCAGGATGTCATGCAGCCGGGCCGGATCCATGCCAACGACGCGGAAGCCGCCCGAGACCAGCTCGCCGCTGCCCTCGCCCGAGGCCGAGGCCGAGGCCGATGGCGAAGCGCCTGGCGCGCCGAAGCGGTCGGGCAGGCGGGCCTGCGGGCCGGCATGGCTCTCGATGGCCACCTGCAACGCCACGCTGCGCAGCTCGCGCACATTGCCCGGCCAGTCATGACGCAGCAGCGCCAGCACGAGACGGCGCGGCAGCCAGGGCGCGGTATTGTCGGCCGGCATGTCGAGCTTGTCGGCGGCGCCGAGGAGTTCGAGCTGCTCGGCGAGGAAGTGCACAAAAAGCAAAGGAATATCGACCAGTCGCGCCCGAAGCGGCGGGATGTCGATCGTGGTCGTCCAGATGCGGTAGAGCAGCGACCGCATGAACCGACCGTCGAGCACCCGGGCCTCGAGGTCGGCGTCGGTCGCGGTCACGAGGCGCACGTCGACGCGGCGCGCGCGGCCGCCGACCGGCTGAATCTCACCCGTCTCCAAGGCGCGGAGCAGCTTGGGCTGCACCTCGGCGGGGATGTCGCCGATCTCGTCGAGGAAGAGCGTGCCGCCGTCCGCCGCGCCGAAGAAGCCCGGTCGCGTCTGCTCGGCGCCGGTGAAGGCGCCGCGCACATGGCCGAAGAGCTCGGCGGTCGCCATGCTGGGCGTCAGCGCGGCGACGTTGACGGTGACCCAGGGCCCCGACGCCCGCGCGCTGGCCCGGTGAATGGCCTCGGCGACCAGCTCTTTGCCCACCCCCGATTCGCCGGCGATCGACACCGGCACTTCGTGCACCGCGAGCTGCAGAATCTGGTTGCGCAACCGCTCGGTGCCACCGCTGACGCCGATCAGCCCGAAGCTCTCGCGCGCGGGCTCGGTGGGCGTGCTGAGCGTGACATGGAGCACGGCGCGTCGGGCCAGCTCGATGAAGACGCCGCGCCGCAGGTCGGCCGATTGCACCCGCATGATCGGTTCGCCCTCGGCGCCATCGAGCCGCCAGCCCAGGTCGGAACCGGCGTCGATGCGCAGGCTGCCGTCTTCGAGGGGCAAGAGCCGAAGTGGGCGGCGGCTGAGGCGGCGATCGCCCAGCGGACCCGCGGGCGTGCCCCACGGATCGACGAAGCTCGGCGCCATCCGGCTCAGCTCGATGGCGCCCGCAGCCACGGGCGACACCGCGCGGTCGCCGATGCGGCGCGGCCACGGATGGTAGACGATGGTGATGACCAACGACGGTTGCCCGACGAAGCGTTCCGTCGAGTCACCCGGGTCGGTAGACAGCGTGTCGTCGATGGTGGTCATCGACGGATCGCCTGGATCTTGGGCAGCCATGGGTCAAGAAATCGAAAGGGTCAAGCAAACACGCGGCGCACTGTAGCAGATTTGGTACGGATACATGCACAGGGGATTGCACCATGGCCGCGCCGCGCGACCATGCGCGCTTGCGTCCCCTTGCCGGCAGGGCGCCGCCGCGATAGAAGCGTCTTCCGTCTCGACGGATCGAGGGAGCGTGATCGCATCTGCCGCGCGTTGTTGTCTCGTCGTCGCGCTCGCGCTCATGGGCGGGTGCGATGACGAACCCGCCACGGCCCCCGACGGCGGCCCGTGCCCCGGTGAGGCGTGGATCGAGCTGGGCACCGGCAACGATCCGCTGGCCTACAGCCCGCTCGTCGACGGGCAGGATGTCTGGATCGCCTATGGCTTGCAGGGCGGCTACCACATCTGGGGCGGTTTTCGCGGCGATGGCTTCGACCCCGACGGCGTGCGCATGCAGTTTGCGCTGCACGCTGGCGACCAGGTCATCGGCGGGTCCGACTACACCGATGACGTACGGCGCGGCGCCAGCGGCGACTACGAGTACGGCGGGGTGACGGTGTTCATCTTCGACGACACCTCGCCCGAGAGCCTGGAGGGCACCGAAGTGCGCATGTCGCTCGTGCTGACCGATGCTTGCGGCCGGCAACTCGACGATGCCCGCACCGTGCGGGCCCATTGCTGCGAATGAGCGCCACGCATCCCGGGCGCATCGAGCTGCGCGGGCTGGCGGTCGACTGCATCGTCGGCGTGCTGCCCCACGAGCGGGTCACCGAGCAGACGCTGCTGCTCGATGTGGTCCTGACCGCCGATTTTGCGCCCGCCGCGGCTTCGGACGCGCTCGGCGACATCATCGACTACTGCCAGGTGGCCGAGGCGCTCACCGCCTGGCTGCGCGCGATGCGGTTCAAGCTGATCGAGACGATCGCGGTGCGCGGCTGCGAACTGCTGCTCGATCGCTTCCCGGCGATCATCGAGTGCGAGCTGGCGGTCAGCAAGCCGGCGGCCATGACCCAGGCCGCGATGGTGACCGCGCGCCATCAGCGGTCCCGCGGCGGCGGCGGTTAGCCACCGGGCTCGGGCGGGGCCTCGGGCGCGCCAAACGCCGTCGTCCAGAACAGACCCACGCTGCCTTGGGCCGCGTCGCCGGCGGTGGTGTCGAGCGTCCACTTCGGGCTCAGGCGGTATTCGACGCGCGCTTCCTTCTCGTTCTCATCGGGTGGCGCGTTGTGGCGATAGACCGTCTCGATGTAGAGCCGCCGGTCGATCTGCTTGCCCACGGTGAGGATGGGCTGGCTGACCGAGGCCCCGAAGCCCAGGCCCAGCTTGTCGACGCCCAGGCGATCGTACAGCTGTCGCGACAGCGAGGGGTTATGGAAGCGGTCAACCAGCCGCGCGGCTTGCCTTCGCACCTCGCCATTGCGGTCATCGACCGCGTCGACCCGCCCGGTGATCAACAAAGTCAGGATCTTGTACTCGGGCAGCGGCGGGACCGAGGTCAGCATGAGCTGCGGCCGCCGGCTGGGCCCCACTACGCGCACCGTGACGTCGGTGTCGATGACGCGGCCGAACGCGGTCACGTCGAGCTGCGGCTCCAGGGCCACCGCGTCGAGCGGCGCGTCGACGTCATGCAGGGTCGCCCGTCCGGCCAGCGGGTTCTCGGCCTGCGCCGCCCGTGCGGCGAGATCGCCGCCGGTGGTGAAGAAGCGCCCCTCGCGAATGGTGAAGGGGTTGTCGAACAGGTCGAAGCGACCGTCGGTGATAGTGAAGGCCCCTTGCACCTGCGCCAGATCGTCAAGGCGCTCGATCTGCACACCGCCGCCGAATTGCAGCCGCGTCGAGCGGCCTTCGACGGTGATGCCCTCTTTGAGCGTCAGGCCGACCGCCAGCCGCCCGGCGCCCGCGAAGACGCTGTCGGTCACCCGCAAGGCGCCGGCCCAGTCGCGGTAGCGCACCGCGCGATTGCGGGGGATGCCGCGCGCCGCGGGCACTTCGGCGTCGGTCAAGGCGACATGCGCCGCACCGACCTCGACCGTGAGCGATTTGTCGCCGGGCGCGGCTTCGGTGGCCACCCGCACCCCGGCGTTGATGACCCCGAGCGGCAGCCCGGGGCGCACGAACGGAAAGTTGGCGAGCCGCAGGTCGAGGTGGCCTTCGAGGTGTCGCCCGCTCCAGAGCGGCCCATCGTGCCCCGGCGGCGTGATGACCCACCGCGCCTCGCCCTCGCCGGTCAGCGCGCCGGCGCCGCCATGGGCCTCCAGCCGGCGCACCTGCGCGGCGTTGTCGGCGACGTCGATGTCGAGCGCCAGGTCGGTCAGTCGCGCGTTCATGTCGACCCAGGTCAAGGCGGCGTCGACCAGGCGCAAGCTGCCTTGGATCTCGGGCTCGGCGAGGCGCCCGGTGACCGCGAAGTGCCCTTCGAGCCGGCCGCGCGCGTCGTAGATGGCCGCCGGCAGATAGGGCGCCACGGTGCGGATGGGCAGCGCGGCGGTCAGCTCGGCGACGACCTTGGCCTCGCCCGGTGAAGCGCCCTTGCGTCGCAGCGCGACCAGCGGCGCCTCGACCTGCGCTTCGACGCGCACCAGCCCTTCGCCCACGGTGGCCTCGAACCGCTGCCGCCGCGGCGTGACCGTGAGCCGGGCGGTGACGGGGCGCTCATCGACACCGTCGCGAATCGCGCCCGCCAGCCGCGCATCGACGGCCAGATCGTCGAGGCGACCCTTGGCGGTCATGTCGACGTCGACCTTGAAGCCCGCCGCGGGATGAAACCGCTGCAACGGGCGCAGGCGTTGCGGCGTCCAGCCGCGGCCGGCGAAGGTCAAATCGAGCGGATCCGCGTCGCGCCAGGTGCAATCGAACAGATCGCCGTCCGGCCCCCAACGCACCGTCAACG
>JAGQJJ010000298.1 GCA_020430675.1 Myxococcales bacterium | reverse complement strand
GTCGGTATCGCGCTTGAAGGTATAGCCCAGCACGGCCACCCGGGCCCCGCGCAGCGGCGCGCGCTGTTCGAGGTGCCGCACCAGAAAGGCGGGCATCGCTTCGTTCATCTTCCACGCCGCGAGCAGCAGATCCGGGTACGGGCACCACTCGCTGATCATGCCGAAGTCCTTGCGCAGACAGGTGCCCGCGGTCAGCCCCGGCGAGGCCAGCAGATTGCGCGGATAGCCGTGATTGGCCAGCGCCCGCACCTTGTGGATGTCGGCCCCGAACGTATCGGCCACCAGCGCCATCTGGTTGGCGACCGCAAAGTGCACGTAGCGCACGATGTTATTGCTCAGCTTCACCAGCTCGGCGGTGATCCAATCGCAGGGCAGCACCTCGGGCGCCAGCCGGGCGAACAGCGTCGCCGCCGCGTTGGCGCTCAGCGCGTCTTGTGCGCCCACGATCTGCGGCAGCGTGCGCAGCTCTTCCCGCGCCTTGCCCTCCGCGATGCGCTCGGGGCAATAGGCCAAGCCCAGCGTCTCACCCACCCGCAGGTCGGTGCCCCGTTCGAGCTGATCGCGCACCACCGCCGTCGTTCCCGGCGCCACCGTGCTGCGCAGGCAGATGAGCTGCCCCTCGCGCAGATGCGGCAAGAGCCCGTCGATCGCGCGGCGGATCTGGCGCAGGTCGGTCTCGATATGCGTGTGCAGCGGCGTGCCGACGGTGATGACGATGGCCCGGCTGCGCGCCGCCACCTCGGGCGTGGCGTGCACCTGCAGGCGCCGCTGCGCCACCAGCGCCTCGAAGCCCGGCTCGCGGAACGGCATGCGCCCCGCGTTCACCGCCTCGCGCAGCGTGCCGTCGAGGTCGACGCCGACCACCGACAGGCCCACGTCGAGCAGCGCCAGCCCCAGCGGCAGGCCGACCCGCCCGGCGCCCAGAATGCAGACATCGAATTCGAAGGCCGGGCTCATGGCCGCTCTTCGGTCAGCTCGAAATGGGGCCCGCGCACCGGCGGCGCATGGCGCACGCGATCGGCGGCGTCATCGGCGTCGAGCCGGCGCCATGAGCCGTCGTACTCCAGGCGGTAATGCCCCTCGTACCGGACCGCGGTGTCGATCTGCGCGTACTCGGCCGGCGCGAGCAGCGAGAAGAACTGGCGCCCGTCAGGCCGCGCGTACAGATGATAGCTCTGCCCGCGCAGCCGCGTGCCGTTCTGCGGGACCGCATGCAGCGCCAGATCGCGCCGCGCCCCGCCCACGATGAGCTGCGCTTCGGCCTGCAGCTCGGCGAAGACCTTCTCCAGCGCCGCCAGCCGCTTCTCTGCCGAGGCCCGCACCTCGCGCGGCATCTCGGCCTGAAAGCGCGGATCGCCCTCGACCCGGGGCAGCGCGTTGGCCAGCGGGGCCGCGCCCGGGGTCAGGCGTTCGGCAAAATCGGGGAGGTGTTTGTCCTTGCGCGCGGGCGGCGAAGAGTCGGTCATGGCGCGGCACTATAACAGAATCGTCCGGCCGCGGCCGTCGACGCCATCGACGCCCGCGCACCGACCGTTGACGCCGTCGCGGCGGTCGTCGACACTGCCTTGGTGACCTGGACACCCGAGACCGAGCGCGTCGCTTTTGTCGACGCCGACCGCATCCACCGCACGCTGGAGGCCGCCGCCCGCGCCCCCAATCTGTACGAAGTCGCGGTCAACCGTTTCAGCGAAGAAGAGGGCGCGCCCGCCGAGGTGATCGACGAAGGCGCCTTCGATTACCTCATCGAAGAGGCCTTCATCGAGCTGCCCCACGAGGTGCTCAACGAGATCGAGCGCTCGCGCATGTTCGAGGCCGAAGCCGAGCGCACGCGCAGCCAGCTCGAACAGCTCTTGCGGCAGATCCGCACCAAGCAGCTCATGCTGCGGCGCGTTGAGGGCGAGGTCGACCGCGGCTTCCTCAAATCGAAGACCCGCAAATGGGACGAAGAGATCCGGCGCGACACGCTCAAGGCCGAGATCGGCGACCTGCAGCTCAAGAAGCGCCGCATGGAGAGCGAGCTGGAGCGCACCGGCACGCAGCTTCGCGGCCTGCTCGACCGCATCTACGCCGACCAGCGCTTGCGCGAAGCCCGGTGGTATGGCCATCGGCCCATCCTCGTCACCCACCACGGCTTCTTCCTGCTCGACTACCTCAGCGACCTGAACCCGGCGCATTTTCGCGGCCGAACCCTCTCGGAGATCATCGAAATCGGACCCTCGCTCGCCTAGACGAAGGCCCCGTATGCTGAACCCGACCGATCCGACTGCATTTCACCAGGCTTTTGCCGCCGCCCGGCAGCGCGCCGCGCTCTTCGACCTGAGCGCCCGCGACCGCCTGCGCATCGCCGGCCGCGACGCGGCCAGCTTCCAGAACCGCCTCTTGACCTACGACGTGCGCAACCTGCCCGCCGGCGCAGGTGCGCGGGTTTTCCTGCTCGACGCGCGCGGCCGGGTCGAGCTGGCGTTTCACCTGCTGCGCCTCGACGAAGAGACCTTCCTCGCCGACTGCGCCCCGGGTCACGGCGAAGCGGTGCTCGAAGGGCTCGATCGCTTCCACTTCGGCGAGGCGCTGACCTTCACCGCGATCAACGAAGCGCACGGGCTGCTGCATCTGGCCGGGCCCAAGGCCCCGGCGCTGCTCGCCGGGCTCGGCTTGAAACCGCCCGAGGCCGCGCATGCGCACCACGAGGCGACGCTCGACGGCGCCGCGATGCACCTCGTGCGCCATGACCGATTGGGCGATCCGGGTTTCGACCTGTGGATCTGCCGCCCCAAGCTCGATGAGGTGCAAGAGCGCCTGCGCGCCGCGGGCGCCGTGCCCGGCGACGGCACGGCGTTCGAAGCGCTGCGCGTCAACGCCGGCCGACCCGAGCATGCAAACGAGCTGGGCCCACACACCGTGCCGCTCGACGTCGGCGCGCTCGACGGCATCTCGGAAGGCAAGGGCTGCTACCCGGGCCAGGAGGTCATCGAGCGCACGCTGGCTTTGGGCAAACCGGCGCAGCGGCTGGTCACCGTCTGGCTCGACGGCCCGGCTGACGCCGGCGCCGACATCACCCGCGACGGCGCGCTGGTCGGCGCGCTGACCAGCGTCGCCCCGCACCCCGACGGCCGCTTCATCGGCCTCGCCGTGCTGCGGCGACGCCACGCCGACGCCGACGAATGGCAGTGCGGCGACGTCCGGCTCACCCCGCGCGCCCTGGATGGAAAGGCTGCATGAGCGAAGACAAGTCGTTGACCGAATACGAGAAGTACATTCGAACGCCCGCGCTCCTGAGCCTGCAGAAAGGCCCCGGTGAGCTGTCGTGCCACGATGAGATGGCATTTCAGATCGTGCATCAGGTCGAAGAGCTCTGGATGAAGCTCGCGCTGCACGAGCTCGACCGCGCGACCGATCTGATCACCCACGACAAGCTCGGCCCGGCGCGCGAGACGCTGCATCGCATGTACATCATCTGCATGCTCATGGGCGACCAGCTCCGCATCCTTGAGACCATGGCGCCGGTGGCCTACTTCACGGTGCGCGCCGGCCTCGGCCGGGGCAGCGGGCAGGAATCGCCGGGCTTCAACGCCCTGCGCGAGCAGCCGGCCAAGCTGCGCCTCGCCCTGCGCGACCTGCTGCGGCGCCGCGAGTTGAAGCTGCTGGCAATCCACCGCGACCCCGAAGCCCACGCCGACGTCTACGCGCTCACCGAAGCCGCGCTCGACTTCGACGAAGCCTTCGTGCGCTTCCGCACGCGCCATCTGGCGTTGGTGCAGCGCATCATCGGCGGCCGCACCCCCTCGCTCAAAGGCGCCCCGGCCGAGCTCTTGGAGTACGGCCTCAAAGAACGCTTCTTCCCCGAGCTGTGGCTGGTGCGCGAAGCGCTCTTCCGCGACTTCGCGCCCGGCCCCTCGCTCTTCGACGACGACGACAACGACAACGTCCCCTGACAGCCCATTTCGGGAGGGACCGACCCAACATGAAAAGTCTCCTCACGCTCTCCCTGATCGCCGCCGGCCTCAGCCTCGCGCTGCCCGCCGGCGCCGACACCCTCAAGATCGCGACCCTCGCGCCGAAATCGAGCCCCTGGGGCAAGGTCTTCAACACCTGGTCCAAAGCGGTCAAAGAAAAGAGCGGCGGTCGGCTTGAGCTTGAGTTCTTCTACAACGGCCGTCAGGGCGACGAAGCCGCGATGGTCCGCAAGATGCGGAGCGGCCAGCTCGACGGCGCCGCGATCACCGGCGTGGGGCTGAGCAAGATCTACAAGCCCATCCTTGCGCTGCAAATGCCCGGGCTGTTCACGAACTGGCGGAAGCTCGATCGGGCGCGCGACGCCGTCAAGGGCGAGTTCGAGACCGGCGCCCGCGAGGCCGGCTTTCAGATCATCGGCTGGGGCGATGTGGGGCTGGTCCGCACGATGTCGAAGGGCTTTGCGGTGCAGGGCCCCGACGACGTGCAGGGCAAGAAGCCCCTCGTGGTGCCCGACGATGACAACGGCGCGGCGCTGATGCAGGCCATCTCAGGGGTGAGGCCGGTGCGGGTCAAGGTGCCGGAGGCCCTCTCGAACCTGAACGACAGCGCCCTCAACCTGATCAACGCGCCCTGCCTGGCCGCCGAGCAGCTCCAGTGGAGCAGCAAGGTCGACCACTTCACCGACATGGTCATCGGCGTCGAGATCGGCGGCATCGTCATCTCGGCCCGCCGGCTCGACAGCCTGCCCGAAGACCTGCGCACCATCGTGCTCGACACCGGCCGAGTCGCCACGGCGGCGCTGACGACCCGCATCCGCAGCGAAGACGACGCCGTCTGTGGCCGCCTCAAGGGCGAGATGACCGTGACCCGGCCCTCCGCTGACGCACAGGACCAATGGAACGCCAAGTTCCGCGCCGCGCGGCGGGCGCTCGCCCAGGGCACCTACCCCGCCGATCTGGTCGAGCGCCTCGAAGCGCTCGCGCGGTAGCCGGTCGCGGTCGACCCCCGCCGCTCGTACGGGTCTGGCGCACCGTCTCAGCCGAGAGATGAAGCGCCTCCAGCACGCCCGATCGAGCAGGATGTACGGGTCTCACACACCGGGCATGAACGCAGGTCTCACACACCGGGCATGAACGCAGGTCTCACACGCCGACTGCCGCAGGTCTCACACACCGACTGCCGCACACACCGACTGCCGGACCGACACCTGCACCGAGGCCCGGTGGCCCGACTTCGCCACCGTCCGCGACGGCTACACCACGATCGTGCACTTCTCGTTCGCCACACCGTGCAGCCGCGAAGTGTTCCTGCTGGCGCCCGACGACTGAGCCGCGCCTTGCCGCACCATGGCGCTCGTCCGCTGCCGGCGCGACCCGTTGCCCACTGCCCCACGATATGCCGCCAGGACAAAACTCTGAGGGTTTTGCCCGCTCCGCGACACAGCCTACCCCCCGAAAGGGCGAAACCGGAGTTGGACCAAGCCGCCGGCAGCGGGCAGTCGAGTGCTATGGCGAAATTGGCAGGCGGCCCCGACGAGGAGTGCCCGTCCTCGACCTTGCGATGGCTCGTCGGGATGAGCAGCGATGGCACTGCGCGCTCCTGGCAAGGGACGAAGTGCGACGGATCTGGGCCGTAGACGCACCGGTGGGTCGCGGTCGAGGCGATCTCGACGCCCGGCGTAGCTGGTGATGGTCGACAGCGGTCATGGCAGGCTCCCCGTAGGTGGCGCCCGACACGAAGCCGCGCCCGTGCTGGGGAGCGGGCGGTTGACAAGCTGACCACCGCAGAGGGGGCAACTCGCGATCGGCATCGCGAGCACCTCCGCAAGGATCGCGTC
>JAGQJJ010000002.1 GCA_020430675.1 Myxococcales bacterium | reverse complement strand
CGCGATCGGTGGTGCTGAGGCCGACCCACTCGATGGCGGCGAGCGCGACGCCCCAATCGGCGGCCGCCCGGCGGAGCGCGGGCGCGCTGAGCGCGTCGACCGGCGACTGGAAGAGGTCGACGCCCACCTGCACCACCGGCACCGGCCGCCCACGGGGCAGCGCCGAGGGCAGCAGCACCGCGAACTCGACCACGCGCTGCCCGTTGGGCTGGGGTCGGTCGGCCATGTCGCGGCGGATGCGGGCCGGCGGATCGTCGGCGAGGTAGTCGGGCACCCGGAAGGTGCCGCGCACGAGGGTGCCGATCCCGTCGTCGGCCGGCGCTTCGACGCTGGTGATCCGGCAGCCGAGGCCGCGCTCGCCGATGCGGGCCAGGGCGTCTTCGGCCAGCGTGCGCAGCGGGTCGCGCAGGCCGTCGAGGGTGCCGGTGGTGAAGACGAACATCGACTCGATCGAGCGCACGTTGATGCCGGCGAGCGCGGCGGCCTGGAGGCCGGCGACGAGGTGCGGGCGCTGGCCCTCGAACTGCTGCGAGTCGGTGCGGCGGTTCTCGACGAGCGCGTCGAGGCGCTCGTTGCCTTCGATGCGGTGACCGTCGGCGTCGGTGGGCGCGACCGAGGCGAAGACAAACGACCGCCCGCCAGCCAGACGCGCGGTGGGCCGCACCAGCACCACCGGGCTCGTCGGACGGCCGGCGTCGGGGTCGATCTCGATCCAGTGGGCGATGCGCCGGGCGTCGTTGAGGTCGATCAGCGCGGTCTGTGCGTCGTCGAGCAGCGTGCGATCGGGGCGATTCGGGCCCAGGTAATCGCGATAGGCGGGCAGCCGATTGGGGAAGGCGGCGAGCGCGCCGATGGGGCTGAAGCCGTCGGGCGCGGTGACGCCCGAGGGGTCGAGCGACCGGCCGGCGAAGTCGTGGGGCAGCGCAAAGGGCTCGTAGGCCAGATCGAGCCGCCAGGCGCCGACGTCGGGGTCGTAGAGCCAGCGGTCCGACGGCCAGGGCAGCATGCAATGCCGCGGGTCGAGGTGGTCGCAGCGCGGGTCGTCGGCGATCTCAAGGGCCGGCGCGTCGGGATCGGGCTCGCCGATGATGGGCGGGATGCGCGGCGGCAGGCCGCCATCGCTGGGCAATTGCACCGGCGCGTCGGGCTCGAGCGGGCCGGTGAGGTCCGGGTCGCAGGCGGGCAGAGCCGCGAGGGCGACCCACATCAGGGCGTTGGGCAGGCTCCGTCTCATGGGGGCATGTTGGCGAGTGTGCGCATGTTGCGTCAAAGGGTCCGCGCACCGGTGCCTCATCCGCTGGCAAAGGCCCCGCGGTCGGCGGTAGAACGCCCACGCACGGAGGAGGCAGGTCATGCGGTCTTTGGTGGTCATCGGCGCGGTGCTGGCAGGTGTTCTGGGCTGTACGGGCGGCGGTGGCGGTGGCGGCGACGCGCCGCCCGACGCCATGGGGCCGATGCTGCGCGATATGCGTCTGCCGTCGATGGACGCGGGCGACCTCGGGCCGCCGATGGACGCCGGACCGATGACCGACGGGCCGATGCAAGCCGACACGGCGCCGGCCGACGCGGCGCCGGCCGAGGATGGGGCGCCCATGGATGACGCGACGATCGAGTTGGACGCCGTGGTCGCGGCGGACGCGGAGACCGAAGAGGACGCGGCGGTGGACGTGGACGCCATCGTCGAGGTCGACGCGGGCCCGCCCGGCGACTGCCACGCGGCGGTCGATCCGCGGCCGAATCTTCAGCTTGAGCGCGATGGCCGATATCTGCGGCTGCAGGGTTTTCCCTCGAACTTCGTCGGTCCGCGCGGACTGACCATCCTGCTGCCCGCCGCCTACGACGCCGAGCCGGCGCGGCGCTTCCCCGTGATGTACATGCATGACGGCCAGAACCTGTTCGACCCGGCCGCGGCGGCGTTTGGCGTCGAGTGGCAGGTCGACGAGACGGTCGATCGGCTGGTCGCCGCCGGCCGCATCGAGCCGGTCATCATCGTCGGCGTGCACAACACCGCCGATCGCGTCGCTGAGTACACGCCCAGCCGCGACGCGGGCCGCGGCGAGGGCGGGGCGGCCGCCGAGTACGGGCGCTTTCTGGTCAACGAGCTCAAGCCTTTCATCGACGCCCGCCTGCGCACTCGCTGCGAGCGCGCCGACACCGGCCTCGGCGGCTCGTCGCTTGGTGGGCTGGTCTCGCTCTATCTGTGGCGCGAGCATCCCGACGTCTTCGGCCGCATCGCCTCGGTCTCGCCTTCGTACTGGTGGAACGCGCGCGAGGCGGTCGGCTGGGTGCCCGCGCTGCTCGATGGCCGGCGCGACGGCGTGCGGGTCTGGATCGACGCCGGCAACGCCGAGGGCGGCGACGAGGACGGCGATGGCTGGACGTCGGTCGTCGAAGACGCCCGCTCGGTCTTCGAGGGGCTGGTCGATGGCGGCATGCGCTTCCCCGATGAGATCGCCTTGCAGGAGGACGCCGACGGCCAGCACAACGAGCGGACCTGGGCCGATCGGCTGCCGGCGCTGATGGTGTGGCTGTGGGGCGAGGGCCCGGGCCCGGCGCAGCGGTTGTCGATTCGGCTGCCCTTCCCCACGCTGCTGGTGGGCGCCACGACCCCGATCAGCGTCGACGCGCGCTATCTGGGCGATGTGTGGCTGACGGTGCCCCGGACGGCGCCGCAGCTCGAGTCGAGCGATCCGACGGTGCTGGGCGTTGTGGGCACGGAGGTGGAGGCGGTCGCGGCCGGCGAAGCGACGCTGACGGCGCGCTGGGGCGATCTGGAGACCACGCTCGATGTGACCGTGGTCGATGAGGCCCATACCCCCATCGAGGTGCGGGTGCCGCCCGAGACGCCCGCTGACGCGATGGTCTGGGTGGCGGGCGATCTGGCGACGCTGGGCACCTGGCGCGCCGACGGCGTGCTGCTCGAAGCCGCGGGCGACGGCCGCTATACCGGCCTGCTCGAGATCCCGCCCGGCGCGCCGTTTGAGTACAAGATCACCCGCGGCACCTGGGAGACCGTCGAGAAGGGCCCCAACGGGGAAGAGATCGAGAACCGCCGGGGCATCGGCGGCGAGCCGCAGCGCGCCGAGGTCGTCCGCTGGCGCGACATCGTGCCCTGACAGGTGTTTGCGGCGGTCAGAACGGCTTGTACAAGGCCAGCCAGGCCGCGGCCGCGAAGATCAGCACAAAGAGCCACCAGAGCCCTTTGGCCATCGCCGGCTTGCGCATCACCAGCGTGGCCGCGGCGCCGAAGAACAGCCAGATCGCGATCTTGGCGAAGATCCAGCCGGGCCAGGGCCACGAGATGCCCAGGCGGGCCAGCGCGCCGAAGCCGCCGACGAGCACCAGCAAGAGCCCGATGCCGTGGGTCATCAACGCCGGCTTGCGCCAGGCGCCGGTGCGTTCGTCGCGCACGGCGCCGTGCACGGCGAGCGCGCCCAGCGACAGGAAGACCATGACCATGCCGGTCAGGTGGAAGATCTTGTAGACGGTGATCGGCATCCGGCGCTCCTCGCAGCGGTGGCGCAGCGAAGATGCGCAGGGCGTCGGTCGGGCCGCAAGGTGCGCGTTTTGGGGGTTCGAAAAATTTGAGGCGACGATCGCGGGCCGCGACCGTCGCCTCTGCTCTCGCGTCGTCGGGCACTCGCCGCGAAAGCGAAGGTTCACCGCCGTCGGGCAGGAAACGGCGTGAGCGTGAACCTGATAGAGAGATTGCCTGAAAACGTAGCCAAAGCCAATCGTATAAGCCCCTATTTCTTCGTATTGATCGGCTGCTCCCGATCGCGCCGATCGGGGGATATACGCATCGCAGACTGCCCACGCACTTTTCGACCCGGCGATGTTATGACGGAGGATGCACCCGTCATCGTGGGGTGGAGATGCGGCGCGGTTTGCTCTCGCTGATGGTCGGCGGTCTGGTCTGCGCGTGGCTTTCTGCCGCGCCGGCGGCGACGCCGCGGCTGGAGGACGGCGCGCCCGACATGGCCCAGCAGCGCTACACGCTGGGGCGCGAGCTGTATCGGCGCGGCGATGTGGCCGGCGCGGCGCGCGAGTTCGAGGGGGCCTACGCCATGTACCCGGCGTCGGCGAAGCTGGCCTACAACCTGGGGCGCTGTTACGAGCGGCTCAACGATCTGCCGCGCGCGATCCGGTACTACTCCGACTATCTCAACAACGACCCGGACGCGGAGGACGCCGACCAGGTCAAGGCGCTGGTCGAGTCGTTGGAGGCCCGGGCGCATGAAGAGGGCGTCGCCGACGGCCCGGTCGGTTATGTGCCCCCGGCCCCGCCCGCCTCGGCGCGCGCGCTGGGCGTCATGCTGCAAGCCGGCATCTATGACCACCTGAGCACGACGGTGCGCGGATCGAAGCGCAACGAGGCCCTGGAGAGCAGCGTCGGCCTCGCCGTGCAATACGATCTGCCGCTGTTCGGCGGGCTGCGCGCCGGGGCGCGGGGTGCGCTGCACGGGGGGTCGGTCTCGGGCGACTTCCTGCTCGATGGCACCGACACCCTGGCGATGCAGATCGGCGGCGCGCTGCGCTATGTGATGCCGGTCGGGCGCTTCGTGCCGTACGCGGTGGCGGCCGGCGGCTATACCTACTGGCAGGCGAGCGGCGAGGCCTTCGACGGCAGCGCGCACGGGGCGCATGTGGTCTTCGGCGGCGGCGTGGCGCTGCCGGTCTGGCAGATCGAGCTGACCGCGGGCGTGGTGGGCTCGCTCGACTTCCTGCCCACCATCGAGTGGAAGTCGAGCGGGCTGGTCGCGGTGCAGGGCACCAGCGAGGCCGACGGCTCGCGGGCGTCGCGGGTGCTTTTCACCCTTGGCGTCAACGCTTTCTGACCTCGGCGCGATGACAGCTCCGGGGGCGCCTTCGGGCGGTGCTGAGCGGCGGGGTCTGCTGCCCTCGTCGCTGCGGGCGCGCATGCTGCTGGCCTTCCTCGGGCCGGTGTTGCTGTTGCTCGGCGCGTTGATCGCGCTGGCTTCGCTGGCGGCGCGGGCGGCGCTGGAGGACGAGATCGGCATCCGGCTGCGCGACACCGCGGCGGTGACCGCCGCCGGGCTGCCGACCGGGCTGGTGGCGCGCTTTCAGCCCGACAACGCGCGCACCCACGCCAACCTGAAGGCCCGGCTGCAGCGGGTGGCCGAGGCGGTCGGTGCGCGGCGGGTCTTCCTCGCCACGCCCGATGGCCGCTCGCTGGTCGACACCGCCGCCGACGCGCCGCCGCCGGGCGATCCGGATCGCGATCTGGCCCAGGATCGCTTCGAGCTGGAGCAGGTGGCGCTCGGCAAGACGGCCGCCTCGGTGCTGTACCTGTCGCTCGACGGCGTGCCCTTCAAGCGCGGCTATGCGCCGGTGGTGAACGAAGGCGCGGTGGTGGCGGTGCTCGGCGTCGAGGGGCAGGCCGACAACTACGCCGCGCTCGACGCGCTGCAAAGCTCGCTGATCGCGCTGGGCGTGCTGGTGCTGGCGGTCCTGACCGCGCTGGTGGTGCTCTTCGCCCGGGCGCTGACCGCGCCGCTCGCTCAACTCGCCGCGGCCTCGGCGCGCATCGGGGCGGGCGATCTGGATGCGCCGATCGCCATCCGCGGCGGTGCCGCCGAGGTGCGACAGCTCGCGGGCACGATGGAGGAGATGCGCTCAGCGCTGCTGCAACGCGCCCGCGAGCTGGAGATGATGCTCGGCGGCATCGCCCATGAGGTGCGCAATCCGCTGGGCGGCATGGAGCTGTTTGTCGGCCTGTTGCGCGAAGACCTGAGCGATCGGCCGCCCGAGCTGGAGCTGCTGGCGCGCGTCGAGCGCGAGCTGGGCGCGCTCAAGCGCATCGTCGAAGAGTTTCTGGAGTACGCGCGGCGCAGCCCGCCGACGCTTGAGACGGTCAGCCTCGCCGAGCTGGCCGATGAGGTGGCCGGGCTGACGGGCGTGCCGGTGCTTTGCGCGGCCGATGGCGCGATGCAGTGCGACCGGGCGCAGATGCGGCGGCTGGTGCTGAACCTGGCGCGCAACGCGGCGCAGGCCGGGGCGAGCCGGGTGACGCTGAGCGCCGCGGGCGAGGGTTTTGTGGTGGCCGACGATGGCCCCGGCGTGCCCACCGAGGTGGCCGAGCGCATGTTCGACGCCTTCTACACCACCCGCGAGAAGGGCACCGGCCTGGGGCTGGCGCTGAGCCGAAAGATCGCCGAGGCCCATGGCGGCAGGTTGCGGCTGCAGAACCCCGGCGCGCCCGGGGCCCGCTTTGCGGTCAGCCTGCCGTCCGGTCGGGGCGGTTGAGCGCGATCAGGTCACGGGCAGGCCGCCGGCCGGCGTGCGCGCCGGCTCGTCGGGCGCGCGCAGGCGCTGACCCCATCGCCTGAGCGCAGCGGCCAGTGTGGGGTCTTCGGTGTGCGCCACACCCGCGTCGTTGAGGGCCCACGCCGAGGGTCGCAGCCGGGCGATGGGCATGCGCGCTTGCAGCAGCGCCTCCTGCGCGGCGGCGGCGTCGCCCACCGCAGCAAGCACCGCGGGGCGCACCGCGGCGATCCAGGTCAAGAGCCGGGTCAGGTGCAGCGCCGAAGCGCGCGTCTCGGCCTCGCGCAGCAAGCCTTCGGCCATCTCGGCGCGGCCACGCACCACCGCCACCCGCGCACGCCGCAGCCGCAGCGTGACCGTCTCGAGCAGCCAGCCGTGCCGATCGGCGGCCTCTTGCAGCGTTGAGTAGCGCGCTTCGGCCTCATCGAAGTGCCCGGCCCGGCCCGCAAACGCAGCCCGCCAGAGCTGCGCGGCGGTGACGCCCTGGACCGCGCCCAGCCGGGAGAAGCTCGTCTCTGCCCGCACACCCAGCTTCTGCGCGTCGTCGTGGCGGCCGAGCAGACTGTAGACCTGGGCCTCGCCCAGATCGACCCAGCCCTGGCCGCCGCCGTAGCCTGCGTCGCGGAACTGCCGGCCAGCAAAACCGAAGGCCGAGCGCGCCTTCTCGAAGCGGCGCTCCTCGACGTAGAACCAGCCGCGGGCCAGGGCGCAGAAGCCGCTCTCGACCGGGGCCTGCACGTTGCGCAGGCGGCCCTCGGCCCGATCGAGCGCGCCGCGGGCCTCGGCGTGGTGGCCGGCGCGCCACAGCAGCTCGGCGCGCAGGCGATCGGCCTGGGCGGCTTCGGCGTGGCGGCCGAGCAACTCGGCGATCGACGCGGCGCGCTGGGCGGCGAACAGGCCGCGCGCGATGGTGACCGGCGCCGGGCCGAGGGCTTCGGTCGCGGCGTCGAGCAGGGCCTGCAATGCGCTGACCCGGTCGCCGATGGCCTCGGCGTGCGCCGCCCGCTCGACGCCGTAGCGCCCGCGCGCTCCTTGTTCGAGGCGGCCGAGCGCGCTGCTCCAGCGGCGGTGCCAGCTGGGGGCGCGCGACCCATGGCGGGCGGTCAGGCGGGCGGCGATGGCGCTGTCGGCGAAGCGCCAGCCGGCCAGCGGGTGGTGGATCATGAGCCGGGCGCGCTCCGCGGCGGCCAGGGCGCGGTCATAGGGCCGCTGCGGATCGTCGGCGCGCAGGGCGTCGATGACGCGCGGGGTAAGCGGCACGCGCGCGAAGGCCAGGCCGGCGACCACATCGGGCACCAGCGCGTCGGCGCCGTCGCCCATCAGCTCGCGCAGCTGGTGGGCGAGCAGCTCGTCGAGGCTCTCGGGCAGCACGGTGCCGGGCACGACGTGATTGCCGTCGGGGCCCGCGGCGAGGCGGCCGGCAAGCAGCCAATCGGCCAGCGGCGACATCATCGTCGGCCGCTCGGCGAGGTAGCCGGCGAGGCTCAGCGCCTGCTCGTCGGCCATGTCGAGCCGCGCGCGCAGGTAGCGCGAGATCTCATCCCGATCGAGCGGGTACAGCTTGAACCAGGCGCACTCCGTCCGGCGGGCGAAGGCGCGGCGCAGGGCGACCGCGGTCGGCGTGTCGGGGCGCAGGGTGACCACCACGCACACCGGCAGCGTGGCGTCGTCGAGCAGGTGGGTCAGCATGGCCTCGGCCTCGGCCGAGGTGGCGTGGTGCAGGTCGACCAGATGCAGCAGCATCGGCTCGCGTCGGGCCGCGCGGCGCAAGAGTTCGAAGAAGACCGCGCCCGCCGGGCCCCGGCCGCCCATCTCGTCGACCCCGCCGGTCGAGAAGGTGTCGTGGGGCCGGGCGTACGGGCCCGGGTCGGGGCGCAGCAGGCCGGTCAGCACCGCTTCGACGCCATCGGGCTCGACGCCCACCAGCAGTGGCAGGGCGGCGGCGCGCTCGGTCACGCCCACCGCGTCGGCCGCCGCGGCGCGCAGCAGCACCTCCAGCGCGCCGATCGGGCCGGCGCCGGGGGGGTCGCCGGGCCGGTACGAGACGCCCCAACGCCGCACCGCGACGTGCCGCGCCGCCAGCTCGGCGATCGTCTCCACCAGGTGCGTCTTGCCGGTGCCGTCCTCGCCTTCCAGCACCACGAGGCGCACGCCCTGGCCGCCGACGGTGTCGGACATGGCCTTCCAAAGCCCGCGCAGCACCGCGTCGCGGCCGGCCGAGGGGCCGGGCGCCAGGGCCGAGAGCGGGAAGCCGGCGGCGCGCGCGAGGCGGGGGTCGGTCGAAGGGTGCGCCACCGGCTCCACCGGCGGCGGCTCGATCCAGACCGGCGGCGTTTCCAGCGCCATCATCGTGCGCCCGGCATGGGTCGCGCTGCGCGGGCGCTCGACCGGATCGACGTCGAGCAGCCGGCGCGTGAGGATGGCCAGCGGCTCGTGATGCGGGCCGCCGATCTGCATCGGCAGGGGCGGTGGCGGCCCGGCGGCGCGCCGCAGCATCAGCGCCACACCGGTCTCGTGGCCGTGGGGGATGTCGCCGGTCAACAGCTCCCACAAGAGCAGGCCCAGGCCGTACAGGTCGCTGCGTGGCCCCACCCGCCACGGCGCGGCCTCGACGGCTTCGGGCGCCAGATAACGCAGTGTTCCCAGATATTTGAGTGTGGCTCGCGCCCCGGCGGGGCGGTCGCTCCAGCCGTCGTCGATGCGCGCGCAGCCGATGCCCGAGATGCGCGGCTCGGGGCCCTCGGGGCCATGCACGACGCGGATGTCGCGCGGGGTCAGGCCGAGCTGAAGCAGGTCGTGGGCGTGAATGCAGGCCATCGCGTCGCAAAGCCGCACCATCAGCGGGCGCACAAAACCCCAGGGCAAGGGGCGGCCGCGCCAGGCCGACAGCGGGGTGCCGTCGCTCCAAGCGGTCACGATGAACGGGCCGTGCGCGTCGTGGCCTTCGTCGAGCACCGGCGAGATGCAGGGGTGTGACAACCGCGCGGTTGCGAGCGCGCTGCGGCGAAAATGAGCCACGCGGCGCGGATCGTCGAGGCCGCGTTCGAGCAGCCGCACCATGATCGGCAGCCCGGAGCGCTCATCGGTGCCGGACCAGAGCACGCCGGTGCCCGATTGGCCGATGCGCGCCTGCACCCGATAGCGTCCACCGATGCGGAAGGACTCCATTGCGCTCCGTTCGACCGGATGCTCCGCAATTTTTGGAGCGTCGGCAGATTGTCACCCGTCGCTCGATCTCGGGCAAGGGATCGCCATGATCGGACGAATGAGCGAGGCGCGCGGTGACACTTGGCGACGCCGCCGTCTCCGGCAGGGTCGTCCGCATCCGCATCGCCAACTGAAGGAGCGCCCATGTTGCGTCGCAGCAGACCCCTGATTCTCGCCTGGATCTGCGCCCTCTGCGCGCCCGGCGTCGCCACCGCCCAGGTCTGCGAGGGCACGCCGTTCGCCTGCGCCGTCGACGCCGCCATCGACGCGGGTTTGCAGTACTTCCGCAATCAGGAGCGGGGCGCGGGCAACTTCAACGACAACAACGCGCGCCACAACTTCCTCGGCGTGCTGTCGTTCCTCGAAAAGCGGGTCGGCGTGGGCTGGCAGGGCCGCGCGCGCGGCTTTCAGGGCATGGATCCCGCCGATCAGGCGCTGGTCATCCGCGGCGTGCAGCAGATGATCCTCAACGAAGGCACGATGACCAACCCCAACGCCATCCCTTATGTCTATGTGACCGGTGGCAACCTGATGGCCTTGTCGGCCTATGTGGCCACTGGCGGTCAGGACGAGGTGGGCGCGCCGGTGACCGCCACCCAGGCCATCGCCAACGGCGTGGTCGCGCTGTCGCGCAATCAGGGCAACCAGCCGCCGCAGAACCAGGGCGGCTGGAACTACGGCGCGCCGGGGCCCTCGGGCGATATGTCGACCACGCAGTTTGCGGTGGCCGGGCTCTCGGCGGCGGCCAACGTGATCGATGGCGCCGACGCGCCGTTGCCCAATGTGATCAACTTCCTGATGGTCGATCAGAACGCCGACGGCGGCGGCGGTTATCGGCCGCAGAACGAGTCGAGCTCGTCGATGACGTCGTCGAACCTGTGGTGCTATCGACTCGCCCAGGTGCCCGCCGGCGACCCGCGGCCGCAGCGCGATCTGGCCTGGCTGCGGCAGAACTGGGCCTTCGATCGCATGGTCGGGGGCGGCTTCAACCCGACGAGCACCTTCTACTACTTCTGGGCGGCCGAGAAGGCGCTGAGCGTCTCGCCCGATGACGGCCTGGGCGGCGCCATCTACACCGAGGCGTTCGGCGATCGCGACCCGGCGGCGCTGGGGTACCCCGAAGAGCCGCCGAGCCAGTATTTCGACTTTGCTTTCACGCTGTTGCAGTGGCAGGGCGCCAACGGTGACTGGGGCCTCGGCGCTGGCGGCAGCCCGCGCGGCTGGACCGATCAGTCGAGCCATGGCTTCGCGCTCTTGACGCTGGAGCGCTCGCTGGGCGGCGTCTGCCTCGACGTGGACGAAGACGGCCTCTGCGGCGTCGACGACAACTGTCCCGATGTGCCCAACCCCGATCAGGCCGACGAAGACGAAGACGGCGTCGGCGACGCCTGCGACAACTGCCCGAAGGTGGTCAACCGGGCGCAGGAAGACACCGATGGCGACGGCACCGGCGATGCCTGCGACCGCTATCTCTGCGTGCCCGATGGCAATCCCGAGGTCTGCGACGGCATCGACAACGACTGCGACAACCTGACCGACGTGCACCCCGACGGCTCGGCGGTGGTCGATCCCGACGTCTGCGCCACCGGCCTCGCCGGCCGCTGCGCGCGCGGCTTCCTCGCCTGCTCGGCCGCCGGCCAGGTGGTGTGTCGCGCCGAGCTGGGCCCTGAAGAAGAGACCTGCGACCTCGAAGACGATGACTGCGACGGCGACATCGACGAAGGCACCCGCAACGCTTGCGGCACCTGTGGGCCGGTGCCCGATGAGGTCTGCAACGGCATCGACGACGACTGTGACGGTGGCGTCGACGAGGGCAACGGCATCTGCGGCGGCAACCAGCTCTGCGTGCTCGGCGAGTGCGGCGCGGGCTGCGGGCCCGACCGAGATTGTCCCCAGGGCACGTTCTGCGGTGAAGACGACATGGGCCGCCGGGCCTGTGTCTCGCTCTGCGCGGGCGTCGAGTGCCCGCCCGGCCTCATCTGCGACCCGGCCACCGGCGTCTGCGGCGATCCGTGCGACGGCGTCGAGTGCCCCGACGGCGTCTGCGTCGACGGCGAGTGCCGCAGTGGCGATGAGTGCTACGCGACCGGCTGCCCCGGCGGCGAGATCTGCCGCGCCGCCGAGTGCGTGCCCGACCCGTGCGAGGGTGTGGCGTGCGGCGAAGAGAGCTTCTGCCGCGACGGCGCCTGCGTCTTCTCGTGCGCCGAGATCTCGTGCCCGTTTGGCGAAGAGTGCGTCGACGGCCAGTGCGCCGACGCCTCGTGCGGCGGCATCGTCTGCGCCGATGGCCAGGCCTGCCGCGACGGTGAGTGCGTCGAAGACGCATGCGACCCCGAAGCCTGCGAGGCCAGCGGGCGGGTCTGCGTCGGCGGCGAATGCGCTGACAACCCCTGCGCCGGCGTGCGCTGCCCGACGAACCAGACCTGCCGCGTGGTCGCCAACAGCGCCCAGTGCGTCGCCGACTGGAACCCGCCCGTTGTGCCCCGACCCGATCAGGGCGTCGAAGACGACCTGGGCGTCGAGGACGACATGGGCTCGCCAGCGGACGTGGGCGTTCAGCCTGACGACGCCGGCATCACGCCGACCCAGGACGGCGCGCCGGGGCGCGACGGCGGCGGGGGCGGCGGGGATGGCGGCGACGGCGGCTGCAGTTGCGACCTGACCGACCAGAGCGGCCCGCATCCGGCCGCGCTGCTGCTCGTCCTGACGTTCGGCCTCGTCCGCCGACGCCGCCGCTGACCACGCGGCGCGCGGCCTGCCGCGCGATCGCCGCCGCGCGTTGGCGATCAAATATCGAATGCGAGTACCCTGGCTCCGCGTAGGCCGTCGCCCGGCGTGGCGGTCGCCGAGTCGTGGGAGTCAGGGATGATTCGGATCTGGTCGTTGGCCCTCTTCGTCGCGCTCGCGGGCCTGCCCGTGGCGGCGCATGCGAGCGACGCGCGCGAGCAGGCGCGGGCGAGCTTCATGAAAGGGCGCGAGGCTTATGCCGCCGGGCGCTTCGCCGATGCGCTGGCCGCGTTCGAAGAGGCCAACGCGCTGCAACCCCACCCGCTGATGCTGTTCAACATCGCCCAGGTCTACGAGGCGATGGAGGATCTGGCCTCGGCGGTGGCGACCTATGAACGCTACCTGGCCTCAAAGCCGGCCGACGCCGACGCGGTGCGCACCAAGATCGGCGAGCTGAACGGCGTGCTGGCCGGCTGGCCGACGGTGCAGGTCGTGACCGCGCCCGCCGGCGCCGAGGTGCGCGTCGGCAAGGCCGAGAACCCGTCGCGCGGCCGCACGCCGCTGACCCTGCGCCTGCCGCCCACCCGGCAGACCCTCATCTTCGAGCTGGCCGGCCATCGCACGGTCGAGCGCAACGTGCAGTTCGACCCGGGCACCGATACGCCGCTGGCGGTGGCGTTGCCGCCGATTCTGCCGGTGCTCTCGCTGCGCACGACGCCCGCGGGCGCCCAGGTGAGCATCGACGGCAAGCCGGCGGGCGCGACCCCGCTCGAAAAGGGGCTCATCGTCGGTCGCCATCAGGTGCGCATCACGCTGGACGGCTTCGAGCCGGTCGAGCGCGAGGTCGTCCTCGACGCCACGCACACCGAGCAGGCGCCGCTGCCGTTGGCCATCGAGTTGCAGAAGGCCATTCCGCGCGGCGATCTGGTGCTCGTCGTCTCGCCCGCGCAGGCCGAGATCATGGTCGATGGCAAGCTGGAGGGCCGCGCGCCCCTGGCCGGCCCGCTGCGGCTGCCCGAAGGCCTGCACCAGATCGAGGTGCGCGCGCCTGAAGCCGAGCCCTACTCCGAGATGGTCACCGTGGTCGCCGGGCAGACGACCACCACCGAGATCGACCTGTCGGGCGGCGGTCCGAACCTGCGCTCGATCGGCCTGATCACGATGATCGTCGGCGGCGCGGTCGTCGCGGGCGGGGCGGTGACCGGCGCGCTGGCCATGGGCGCCGACGGCGATCTGAGCGATTGCCGCGATGATCCGACCTGCGCCCGCACGCAGCGGGAGGTCGATCTGGCCGACGATGTGCGCAGCCAGGCGCTGATCACCGATGTGCTCATCGGGTCGGGCCTGGCGATCGCCGGGGCCGGCGTCGCGATGTACCTGCTCGGCGGCGATGACGGGCCCACCACCGCTGGCGGCGCGACCTTCACCGTGGCACCGGTCGAAGGCGGCGCGACGGCGATCGGTCGGTTTGAGTTCTGACCGCGCCGGCCACTCGGCGCGATCGTTTGGCGCCGGCCATTCGCCGGCGGTCTGATTTCGACGGGGAGTCGCTGATGGGTGTGCGCGGACGGCTTGCGCGGTTGATCGGGGCGAGCATCGCCCTCTACGCACTGGCCGGGTGCAGCTTGCTGCTCGACCCCGACGTCTGCACGGACGACAGCGAGTGCAACGGCGGGGTGTGCTCAAGCGGCATCTGCGTGGGCGGTGGCGCGGCGCCGCCGGCCGATATGCGGCCGATGGACTCGACACCGGGCGATCAGGGCGACAGCGACGCGCCCGACGACGCGGGCGTTGACGCCGAGTCACCGGCCGACCAGGACGTCGACCAGGCGGTGGTCGACATGCGGGTGCCCGACGCCGAGCGCTTTGTGCCGGCTTGCGATGTGCTCGCGCCGCCGCCCGAGACCCTGACCGGCGCCGAGTCGATCACCGTCGAGGTGGCCGTCTCGGACCGTGATGACGGCGCGGGTGCGCTGACGGTCACGCTCGGCGGCGAGCCGATCGAGGTCGACGGCGAGGGTCGGGCCCAGGTTGAGGTGGCGCTGGCCGAGGGCGAGAACCGCATCGTGCTCGAAGCGACCGACCCCGACGCGCAGTCGTGTCGCGCCGAAGTGGTGGTGACCGCCGACCGCACCGCGCCGCGCTTCGCCGGGCTGGTGCCCGCGCCCGACAGCGAGACGCTGACCCGGGTGAACCCCTTCCCGATCAACGGCCGGGTCATCGACGACCACTTCGCGTCCTCGCTGCGCGTCTCGGTCGACGGCGAGATGATCGTGCCCGAGGTGACGTGGAACGACGATGCCTTCAGCCTCAGCGTCGAGCTCTCCGACGGCCCGGCGCAGGTCGAGCTGATCGCGTTCGACGCGGTGGGCAATGAGAGCGCGCCGGTGCAGTTCGAGGTGGAGCTGGACGCTGATCCGCCCGAGGTGATCATCGATCAACCGGCGGCCGATGACCTCGAAGTGGTCACCGATCGCGTGCAGTTGATGGCGCGCGTGCTCGACGACGGCCAGCCCGTGCCGCGGGCCAGCTATACCCTGACGATCGAAGGCGACAACGGCCAGATGCCGGTGCGCATCGCCGGCCAGACCAACCCCGATGGCCTCATCGATCGCGCGGTGCCGCTCTTCGACGGCCGCAACACCGTGACCGCGGCCGCGCGCGACCTGGCGGGCAATGAGGGTCAGGCGGTGCGCACGGTGGTGCGGGCCAACGCCATGCCGTGCATCGACATCGTCGCGCCGGTCGACGGCGCTTTTGTCGGCGCGGCGCAGGTCGAGCTCAGCGGCACGGTCTGCCCGGCGGTCAACGAGGTCGAGCTGCAGGTCGCCGGCGCCCCGGCGGTGGATGGCGCCATCGCGGCGGGCGGGTTCAGCGGCACCGTGATGTTGCCCGGCCCGGGACAGCATCGCCTCGTGGCCATCGCCCGCTCGCCGGCTGGCGAGGCCCGCGACGAGGTGACGGTGCTCTACGATGACACCCCCCCGTCGCTGCGGCTCACCGAGCCCGCCGCCAATCGCTGCACCAACGTCCAGAACGTGACGCTCTGCGGCGAGGCCTCGGACGCCGAGAGCCGCGTGGCCACGCTCACCGTGCAGGCCGCCGACGGTGCGCCGGTGCCGGTCGACTTCGGCGGCCAGGGCATCTTCTGCCGCGACGTGGCGGTGCCCGAAGGCGCCGCGGTGCGTTTGCAGGCGCGGGCCGAGAACCGCGCCGGGCTGGCCTCGACCGCTGAGACGACCATCCGCGTCGACCGGGTGGCGCCGACGGTCACGATGGACACCCCGCGCAACGCCTGGCTCGGGGTCAACGCCGCGCGCCAGGTCGTCTTGAGCGGGCAGGTGCAAGGCGGCGTGTGCGAAGCGCGCCAGGTGCTCGTCGACGGCGGCGTGGTCAACCTCGACGCGGGCGGCCGCTTCTCCGCCCGCCGCGCCTATGCCGACGGCCCCCACGAGGCAGCCATCCAGGCCACCGACGTCGCCGACAACATGGGCGTGACGATGTACGTCTTCCGCGTCGACAGTCAGCCGCCGACGATCACGAACCTGATGCCGCCGGTCGACTCGATCACCGCCGATACCCTGGCCCTGCTCTCGGCGCATGTCGAAGACCCGGCCGGCTCAGGCGTGGTCACCGCGCGCCTCGGCGGGCAGGACGTGCGCCTCAACGCCGATGGGCCGGGCTTCCGCATCGATCGCGCGGTCGACTTGCAAGAGGGCCTCAACACCTTCGCGATCGAAGCGGTCGACCTGGTCGGCAATACCCAGCGCGCCGAGCTTCGCGTCGTGCTCGACACCACGCCGCCCGAGGTCACGGTCACCGCGCCGGCGATCGACGGACCGACTCCGGTGCCGGTCATCGCCACCGGCACGGTCGACGACGGCCCGTTTGGCAGCGGCGTGGCCTCGGTGACGGTCAACGGCATGCCGGCCACGATCGACGAAGAAGCGGGCACGTGGCGGGCGGTGGTGCCCGTCGACCCCGACGACCCGCTGTTGATCATCAGCGCGACCGATCAGCTTGGCAATACGCTCGACCCGCCCATCGAGCATCCGGTGACGGTGCGCGCGTTTGGCGCGGTGCCCTCGGCTTCCGATGGCCTCGACGCGGTGCCGGTGGTCGGGTTTGTGGCCACCGCCGACTTTGACGGCAACGGCCGCCTCGATGTGCTGGCGTTGACCGCCGATCCCAACGCGGCCTCGGCGGTCTTCCTGCAACAGGACGACGGCAGCTTCGAGACGCTGGCCGCCGCCCAGGCGGGCCTGCCCGAGAACTTCTCGGTGCGCGACGCGGTGGTCGCCGATTTTGACGCCGATGGCCGGCTCGACATCCTGCTCGCCGGCGCGGGGCGCATGGAGATGCTGCTCGGCAACGGCAACGGCGTCTTCCGCATCATCGCCGGCTCGGGGCTGCCCGGCGGGCTCGCCGATCCGCGGCTGGTCGTCGGCGATCTGACGCGCAACAACCACCTCGACGTGCTGGTGCTCTCGGGCCCGGATTCGCGGCTGTTGATCAGCAACGGCAACGGCACGTTCGAGCGCGAGCCGCTGGTCAACCTGGGGCTCAATGGCGTGGGCGTCTATCGAGCCGGGCAGTTTGTCGACGTCACCGGCGACGACCTGCTCGATCTGGTAGCGGTCGGCAACGCGGGCGGCGCCCTGTGGACGGGCAACCGCGACAACCCTTTTACGCGGGCGCCCGCGGGCAGCGGCTTCCCCGACGTGTCGGCCCAGGTGCTGCTGCCGATCGACGGCGATCGCGACGGCCGGATCGACGTGCTGTCGGCGGGTGGCGGCCAGGTGCGCTTTGCGCTCAACCAGGGCGACGCGGTCTTTGCCAGCGATCCGATGGGCCTCGCCTGGCGTCCGTCGGAGCGCGGCGCCGAGCGCCTGGACTATAACGGCGACGGTCGCGACGACGTGCTTGTGTTCGGCGATGAAGGGCTGCGCCTCTGGCGCTCGACCGACCAGGGCTACGTGCTGACCGACACCGCCGCCCTGGGCCTGCCGGTCGGCCCGGCGCCGTTTGTGGCGGTGGCCGATATTGATGGCGACGGCGACGATGACCTGCTGATCGGCGCCGATGACGGCGTGCACTTCGTGCGCTCGAATCTGGCGGCGCTGACGGTGGATTATCACGTCGCCGGGCTCGACATCCGGCGGGCGTTGCCGCCGCCACCGGCCAATCAGGGGCCGCGCGACGCGGTCGGGGTGCTGCTCTACGTCGACGAAGACGGCGACGAAGTGCCCGATCGGGCGCTGGCCGCGCGGCGCACCGCTTCGACGCTGATCTCGCTGGGCGCAGCCGAGGCGGCGAGCCTCGCGATTCACTACGTCGATCTGGGCGGCCCGGGCCTCAGCATTCGCAATCAGGATGTGGCGAGCGGGCAGAGCTACTCGATCTACGCCCGCGAGTAGGCTCTCTTATTGTGACCATTCGGTCACAATTCGTCCAGCAGCGCCATCAGCTCGCGGGCGGCTTTGGCCTCGCCCTGGGCCTTGGCGCGCGCGATGCCCGCCTGCAACACCGCCTCGGCCTCGCCGCTGCGCCCGTCGGCGATGAGCAGCTCGCCGAGCTGGAAGTACGCATAGTGATGCCCGGGATCGAGCCCGATCAGCCGCCGCAGCAGCGGCTCGGCCGCCTCGAAGGCCTCGTCCGCCTTGTGCTCCATGGCCAGCCCGTACAGCGCGAAGCCGTCGTCGGGATCGGCCGCGAGCATGCCTTCGAGCGCCTCGATGCGCTGCTTGCGGCTCGACCCGCTCACCACAGCATCCGCAGGCGGATGGTCTCGGGGATGTCTTCGATGCGCGCCTTGAGGGCGTCTTCGTCATCAAAGGGCGCAAAGTCCATGATGGCGTAGGCGTGGTTCATGTTCGACTGGAGGTACTCGGCCGAGATGTTGACCTCCAGATCGGCAAAGACGCGGTGCAGCTTGCTGAGCACGCCGGGCACGTTGCGGTGGAAGTAGAGCAGGCGATGGTCGCGCTCGTGCAGCCGGGGCAGCTGCACCTGCGGCACGTTCACCGCCGTACCGGTCGCGCCGGTGTTCATCAACGTCACCAGCCGCTCCGAAGCCGACTGCGCGATCGCCTGCTGGGCTTCGACCGTCGAGCCGCCGATATGCGGCGTCAGGATGACGTTGTCGATGCCCTGCAACGGGCTCTTGAAGGGCTCGTTGTTGCTCTCGGGCTCGATCGGGAAGACGTCGACCGCTGCGCCCGCGAGGTGGCCGGCGCGCAATGACGCCGCCAGGTCGTGCACGTCGACCACATCGCCGCGCGCGTTGTTGAGCAGCATCGCGCCTGGCCGCATGCGCTCAAGCTGCTCGGCGCGCATCATCATGCGGGTCAGCGGCGTGGCGGGCACATGCAGCGTCACCACGTCGCTCGCTTCGAGCAGCGTCTCCAGGCTGGGCATGCGCGTCGCGTTGCCCAGCGGCAGCACGTCCACCACGTCGTAGTAGAGCACGTTCATGCCCATCGCCTCGGCGAGCACCGAGACCTGCGAGCCGATGCGCCCGTAGCCCACGATGCCCAGCGTACGGCCGCGAATCTCGTGGGCGCCCTTGGCCGACTTCACCCAGACGCCCTGGTGCATCTGCGCCGAGCGATCGGCGAGGCGACGGTGCAGGGCGACGATCTCGCTGATGACCAGCTCGGCCACCGAGCGCGTGTTCTGGAAGGGCGAGTTGAACACCGGCACCCCGCGCCCGGCGGCGGCCGGCAGGTCGACCTGATTGGTGCCGATGCAGAAGCAGCCCACGCCCCAGAGCCGGCGCGCGGCGGCGAAGTACTCGGCGGTCAGCCGGGTCTTCGAGCGGATGCCGATCAGGTGCGCGTCGCCAGCGACCTCGATCAGCTCTTCGCCCTGAAAGGCGCGGTCATACCGCTCGACGTGATAACCGGCCGCCTCCAGGCGCTCGGCGGCCAGCGGGTGGATGTTCTCGAGCAGGACCGCCTTGATCTTGTGCAACGGGTACGAAGTCTTCATCGCGTCCTCTTCGGGGCAGTGACGGCCCGCAATCTACTCGCTTTGCGCGTCGCGATCACTTCGCAGACTTGATCGGATCGTCAACCAACCCGGTGCAGCGGTCGCTGGGGCCTTCGGACGGGTCGACGCGATGCTCGAAATAGGCGTCGAGCAACCCCATCAGGCGCGCGGCGTCGTCGGGGCGCTCTTGGGCCACGTCGACCGCTTCGTAGGGGTCGGCCTGCAGGTCGAAGAGCTGGTGCACGCCGTGGCGCACGTCGTAGACCAGCTTGAGCCGGCCGTCGACGATGGCCTGCAGGCGGTGGCCAAAGTCGTAGAACTCGCTGATGGTGGGGCGCGGCGGCGGCGGGGCGTCGAAGAAGTAGCCGGCGAGGCTGGCCCCGTCGGGGTCGTCGAGGGGCAGTCCGTGGGCCAGATCGAGCAGCGTCGGCGCGATGTCGACGACCGAGACTGCGTCGTCAATCCGGCGTGGCTTCACCCCCGGCACGCGCATCAGGAGCGGGACGCGGATGACCTCATCGTAGACCGAGACCCCGTGATGGCCGCCCACCGCGCCGTGGTCGCCCAGGTTCTCGCCATGATCGGCAAAGACGACCACCACCGTGCGGTCGAGTCGGTCGTGGGCGCGCAGCCACGCCAGCACCCGGCCCACCTCGTGATCGACCGAACGCACCTCGGCCAGATAGCGGCCGACCAGATCGGTCCGCTCGCCGGCAAAACGCGACGGCGCCTGGTAGGGCGCGTGCGCGTCGGCGTAGTGGGCGACCAGAAAGACCGGCCGCTCGGGCGCCTCGCGCGTGCTCTGGTCGAGCAGCCGCAGCACGTCGTTGGTGACCTTGTCGCCCGTGCGCCGCTTGACGTGCTGCGCTTGCAGCAGCCGCGTGTAGCCGTTGGCGAGCTGGAACCGCGCCCAGCTTCGGCCGACCAGTCGGGCCATCGTGCGATAACCCGAGCGCATCAGCAGCGAGGGCAGCGCGTCGCCTTGCGGCCGGCGAAGCTGGCGCCGGCAGCGCAGCGTGCGACCGACAAAGCGCCCACGAATGATCGACATCCAAGCGTGCGGCGTGCGCGGCGCGGTGGTGCGCGCCTGGGTGAAGACCACCGACTCGGCGGCCAGCGCGTCGAGGTGTGGCGAGGCCGCCGGCCAGTCGGCATGCTGCTGGCCGATCGCATCCCAGCGCAGCGTATCGATGAAAAACATCACGATGTCGGGCTGGCCATGTGCCGCCTGCCAGGCCTGCAGCGCCGCCACGGGGGGCACGGCGCGCGACGAAGGCGCTGGCGGCCCATCCGGTCGCGGGCCGAGCCGGCAGTTCTCATCGCGCGCGTCGCCCGGCACCTCGAATTGCAGCGGGTTCACGTCGGGATCGTGGTCGTCGCAGTCGACGCCAAGCGGGCCGCCGGGCACGCCGTCGTGGTCGGCGTCGAAGGCGCCCTCGACCCACGAGATCAGATGGCGGGTCTCGGTGCCATAGAAGAAGGCCTGATTGCGCGCCGCGGCCAGGTCGAAGTTCAGCCCGCCGATCAGGGCCAGCCCCGCCAGGCCGAGCGAGAGGCGGAGAAGCCGTCGGCCGCGGTGATGCGCTTCGAGCAGCGTGCAGGCGCCGATCAGGGCGGCGAAGGTCAACGCGGTCAGGCCCTCGTGGATGCGTGGATACAGCCCGTAGAAGAACCGCGAGTTGGCCAGGTGCATCACGATGCCGGCCGCCACAAGAAACAGCGCGACGACGAGGCCCAGGTGGCGCAGTCGCCCGGCCCGCAGCGCCCGGCGCAGGCGATCGATGGCCCAGATGACCAGGACCAGCGGGGTGAAGGCGTAGAGCGGATACAGCGCCGCGCCCAGCTCATGGCGGGCGAACGTGGCGTGCGCGGGCTGCAGGGCCACCAGCACCGCGACCGCGATGACGGGCACCGCGCCGACCGAGGGGCTGGGGCGGGGCCGGCCGCGCCGCGCTTGCAGCCAGCCCACCGCGCGGACCAGCGCGCCGACGACCTCGGCGGCGAGAAAAGCGCCCAGGCCGATCAGCGCGCCGAGCGCCGGGGCGACGGTGAACGCGATGCTGGTGAGCGCCATCACCCGCTCCGCGCGGCTGGCGGGCATGAAGATCGGATCAAGCGCAACGCAGAGCGCCGCCGCCAGGGCGCCGACCAGCGCGTAGGTGGCCCCGCGCAGCAGAAGCTCAACCAGGAAAGCGCGCACCGCGCCGATCGATCGCGCGGGCGCGGCCGCCAGCGGATCGGCCATCAGCCCTCCAGGTGGCGCGCCACGAACTCCAGCCAGGCTCGATACCAGACGCGAATATTGCGCGGGCGCTGAATCCAGTGGCCCTCATCGGGGAAGATCAGCAGTTCGGAGGGCACTTCGTGGCGTTGCAGGTCTTCAAACAGCGTCAGCGCTTCGCCGATGGGCACCCGGTAATCCTTCTCGCCGTGGATCACCAGCGTCGGCGTGCGCCATTGGCCCACGAAGCGCTGGGGCGAGTAGCGGTCGAAGGTCGCCTGATCGGTCGTCGGCGTCGTGCCCCAGGTCAACGAGACCCAGGCGGGCAGGTCGGTGCCGCTGTGAAAGGCCGAGACGTCGTAGATGCCGGCGTGGCTGACCAGGCAGCGGAAGCGATCGGTCTGGCCGCCGATCCAGTTGGCCATGAAGCCGCCGAATGAGCCTCCCATGGCGACCATGTGGTCATTATTTATGCCCGGATCGGCCACGACCGCGTCGGCCACCGCCATCAGATCGGCGTAGCAGGCCCCGCCCCATTGGTTGTTCCAGACCCCTTCGATGAACGCCTGACCGTAGCCCGTCGAGCCGCGCGGGTTGGGCAGCACCACCGCGTAGCCGGCCGCGACGCCGGTCAGGGCGTTCCAGCGCCAATGCCAGCCGCCGTGGTGCTGGCCGATGGGGCCGCCGTGAATCCAGAACAGGCAGGGCGCGGGCGCGGGGTCTGCCGGGCGAAGGGTGATCGAGTGCACCGGGGTGCCATCGGGCGCCTTGACCGTGAACTCGCCGATCACCGCGCCGCCCGCTTCGGCGGGGTCGAAGCCGCTCAACCGCGCGAGCAGCGTCGGCTTTGCGGCCGCCGCGCGCGGGGCGCAGAACGGCTCGGGCGGCTGCACCAGCGTATGGCGCACGCCGACGATCGACTGCCCGTCGGCGGTGTAGCCCAGGCTCTCGTGCACGCCTTCGACGTCGATGATCGCGGTGCGGGCGCCGGTGGCCAGATCGACCTCATAGGCCGGCACGCGGCCGCGCACATCGGCGTCGACCAGCGCCGCGGCGCCATCGGGTCGCACGGCGCGCACGCGCGGGTGCACATCCCAATCGGCCGCCAGCGGGCGCACCTCGCCGGTCTTCAGGTCGGTGACCTGCAAGGTGGGCCGGCCGATGGCGCCGTCGCGGCGGCGATGCACGACGCCCACCGCGCAGGCCCCATTTGAAGAAATGACCAAATGGTCATATGTTTCACGCGGTTGGCGCGCGAGCCGTCGTCTCGTGCCGGCGTCGAGGTCAAAGACGTTGAGCACCGTGTCGGGCAGTCGATCTTCACCGGGATGCAGCTCGGGCACGAGCAGCACCCGGCCATCGGTCGAGAGCGCGATGGGCACGTCGCGGTGCTCGCGGTCGGCGTCGGGCGTCAGGTCGCGCCGCCCGGCGGCGTCGTAGACGATGACATGCGGCGCGGCGGTTGACAGCCAGTGGTCCCAGAAGCGCACCGGCATCTGTCGATACAGACGCGCCGAGGGGCCGTGTTTGCGGCGGTCTTCGTCGTGCGCGCGCTGTTTTTCATGCGGCACGCCGGGCCAGACGTCGGCCAGCACCACCACGCGGTCGCCGCCGCAGACAAACGAGCGCACGCCGCAGGGTTCATCGGTGACCGGCCGCGCTTCGCCGCCCTCGGCGGGCAGCAGCCAGACCTGGGCCCGCGGCGCCTCTTCGGTCGGCTGGCCGGGCACGCGGCGCGTGCTGCGGAACAACAGGCCGCCATCGGCGCGCCATTGCGGGGCGCGGTCATCGTCTTCGCCCCAGGTCAGCTTGACCGCCGGCGCCGCGGGATCGGTGGCACAGATGCGCCACAAATCGCCGAGATAGCGGGCGTCTTCGCGATCGAGCCGGGCGACCTCGACCGCGAGCCAGCGCCCGCACGGCGAGGGCGCGACCGCCTGCACGCGCCCGAGGCGCGTCAACCGCTCGGCGTTGAAGGCGGCGTTCACTCGCCTTCCTGCCATTCGCCGCGGGCGCGCTTCTGCATTTCGAGGTGGATGAGCTGCTCGATGGCCGCTTCGCTCCAGGCGTTGCCCCGCGCGGTGCGCACGCCCTCTTCGTTGAGGGCCTCGGCGATGTCGGCCGCCGGGCGCCCCTCGTCGTGCCAGTCCATCACCCGGTCGATGAACGCGCGCCGCACCCGGTGATGGTCTTCGGAGCGGCGGCCTGCATCGAGGCCGCGTTCATCATCGCGCCGATCGGGGCCGGCGCGGGTGCCATAGGCCAGATGATCGCCGCGCAGCACGACGCGCTCGGCCTCGTCCTCGGGCACCAGGGGCCGATTCACCGCGGTGATGATCGACTCGTCGTCATCGCCC
Organism: Myxococcales bacterium; assembly: GCA_020430675.1. The sequence goes on along the minus strand of JAGQJJ010000002.1, from coordinate 5,508 downwards.
GCTTCGAGCGCCGCCGCGCCGCGGGCCAACGCGCGCAGCCAGGTATGCGTCTTGGCGCCGGCGTCGCCGCCGCGCCCTTGGTGGAGCCGATCGAGCCGCGCCACCAACGAGAGGGGCACGTCGATCTGGATGCGCACCGTTTTCTCGCCGTCGGACATGGGGAGCACCTCGCCGCCGTGGACCACAGTGGGGGGAGCATGCCAGACTGCCGCGCTGGACTCCATACGCCGAGGCCCATGAACGAACCGTCCGAGCAGGTCTTTCGCTTCAAATACTCGGTCTTCACGGTCGACGTGCGCTTCGACGGGCCCATCCTGCTCGCTCGAACCGGCGTGCGCACCGTGACCGCGCCGCTGGAGCGGCTTTCGGCGCTCTATGTGCGCACCGAGGGCGACTCGAGCGAGCTGGTGCTGGCCTGGCGCACCGACAAGGGTCGCCACAAGCGGGCGCGCATCTTCGCCGATGCCCACGAACCGGAGTTCGCCCGCCTGGTCGACGCGCTGCTCGCCCGCAAGCCGGGCATCGACCTGCGCGGCCTGTCGCCGGCCAAGGCCTACGCGCAGATGGGCGCGCGTGAGCTCGACGGCGTGGTGTTGCCGGCGGTGATGGCGGTGGCGATGCTGCTCGTGGCCTTCATGTTCGGCCCCCTCATCGTGCACGGCTTCGACCGCGACCACGCCGAGGTCACGATTGAACAACTGGCCAGCGGTGAGCGGCCGGCGACCGACAACCTGAGCGTGCGCGGCAAGCTGGCCCTCGAACACGGGCTGATCGACCCGGGAAAGAGCGGCGGCGAAGGCAGCGTCTGGCTGCCGCTGGTGCCCGAAGGCTGGACGCCCGAGGCGCCGGTGGCGGTGGTGCTGCACGCGCAGGGCCGGGTCACCGCGGATCTCGACGCGCTGGTCGCCCGTGACGTGTACAGCGGCATCGTGCGCGATGTGTGGTGGGAAGGCCTCGATGACCGCCGCGTGCGCGCGCTCGCCGAGCGCGGCGTCCGGTTGGCCGATGCGCCGCTGCTGCTCGATTACGGGGCCACGCCGGGCGCCGATCTGGGCATCGTCGGCGTGGTGCTGGGCCTGATGGCGCTGATCCTGTTTGCGGTGGCGGTCGGCCTCAACCGGCAGACCCGCAAGCTGCGCAGCGCCCGAATGCACCGCCCGGCGCTCAACCGCCCGGCGCAGCGGCCCGACGACGACGATTAGCCTGAGCCGCGCGCGCCGGGATCAGTAGTCGACCAGCTCGTTGTAGGCCTCGGGCCGGCGGTCGCGATAGAACTGCCAGACCTGCCGCACCTCGTCGATCTGGCCGAGGTCGCAGTCGGCGACCACCAGCTCGTCGGCGTCCTCCGAGCCTTCGGCGAGGAACTGGCCGCGCGGGTTGACGAAGTAGCTGCTGCCATAGAACTTGCCGATGTTCCACGGCGCTTCGGTGCCGACGCGGTTGATGGCGCCGACGAAGTAGCCATTGGCCACCGCGTGCGCTGGCTGCTCCAGCTTCCAGAGGTACTGGCTGAGGCCGGCGACGGTCGCGCTCGGGTTGAACACGATCTCGGCGCCGTTGAGGCCCAGGCAGCGCGCGCCCTCGGGGAAGTGGCGGTCATAGCAGATGTAGACGCCGACCTTGGCGTACTGCGTCTGGAAGACCGGGTAGCCGCCGTCGCCGGGCTTGAAGAAGTACTTCTCCCAGAAGCCGGCGGTCTGCGGGATGTGCTGCTTGCGGTACTTGCCGAGGTAGGTGCCGTCGGCGTCGATCACCGCCGCGGTGTTGTAGTAGACGCCGCGCATCGCCTCTTCGTAGAGCGGCACCACGATGGCCATCTGGTACTTCTTGGCCAGCTCGGACATCACCGCGGTCGTCGGCCCGGGGATGGCTTCGGCGGCGGCGTACCAGCGGGTGCTCTGGCTCGGGCAGAAGTAGGGGCCGTTGAAGATCTCTTGCAGGCAGAGGATCTGCACGCCCTGCTTGCCGGCCTGCTCGATGAAGGGGATGTGCTTGTCGAGCGCCGCCTTCTGGATGTCAGCGACGGGCACGCTCTCGTCGTTGACCGGGTTGGCGCATTGGATCAAGCCGCACTTGACGATCTGGCTCATGCTCGCTCCTCGGGGTGCGCCCCGGCGCGGGGCGGGCTGACTGTACAAAAAAGAGGATCGCCACGCTACATGCCAAAGCCGGTGCAGATGCCCGGTTGGTCGCCGATCTGCAGGCAGAAGCCGCCCGGTTGGCAGGGGATGCGGTGGGCCTCGTTGGGCTCCTGGAAGTCGCCGGGGTTGGTGCGCGCGCAGCTACAGACGAAGCCGGGTTGGCCGAACGGGGCCGGCTGGCAGCGGCCGCCGGGCGCGCAGACCGCGGTCATGCCATCGGGGTCGCAGGTCTGATCGGCGCGATAGCACTGGCCGGTGGCGCCGTTGCAGCGCAGCGCGTCGGCGCCGCAATCGGCGTCGATGCCGCAGGCGGGCAGGCCCTGGCCGTCGACGCAGTGGCCATCCTGACATTGTGTGCCGGCCTGGCAGGTGATCTGGCTGCACGGATCGACCGCCTCACAGGCCCCGGCCTGACAGGCGCGGCCCACGCCGCAGTCATCGTCGCCACGGCAGGCCACGCAGAGGTCATCCTGACAGAACGGGCGCTCTTCGGTACGGCAATCGCTGCCGCGCAGGCACTCGACGCCAGCGGGCGGATCGATGCAATCGCCGCCCTCGGCGCAGACCTGGCCCTCGGGGCAGGCGGTGACATCGTTGCACTCCGAGCAGTTGCCGGTGAGGAAGTCGCAGACCGGCGCCACCGGCGGGCAGACGCCGCACGGGTCGCAGAAGCCTTGCGAGGGCCGGCAGGCGCCGGCGTCGCACTCGAAGCCGGGCGCGCAGCCGCCGTCCTGGGCGCAGGGCTCAAGGCAATTGCTCGCGCCCAGGGCGACCTCGCGGCAGAAGAGGCCTTCCTGGCAGTCGACCTGCTCGCGGCAGCCGCCGCACCGGCCGGCGCGGTCCTCGCAGAGCCCGGTGAAGCCGTTGCAGTGCTGGCCCGCGGGGCAACCTTGCACCGCGCACGAGTCGCAGCGGGCGCCCGCGGGCGTGCAGCGATTGCCAAGGCAGGCGTGGAAGGCGGGGCAGTCGCGGTCATCATCGCAGCCGGCGAGGCAGAAGCGGCCGCCGATCAGGTCGTTGCAGCCCGCGCCGGGGCCCACGCCGGCGACGCACTCGGCGTCGTCTTCGCAAGGTCCGCAGGCCTCGCCGATGACCGGCGGGCCGCGATCGGGCGCGGGCGGCTCGGCGTCGACCGGCGGCGCCATGTCTTCTTCGGGCGCCATGTCCGGCGCGGGCGGCGCCATGTCGGGAATGGGCGCGGCGTCCTCTTCGATCACCGCCATGTCCGGCTCGGGCGGCGCCAGGTCGGCGGCGGCGTCCTCGGGCGTCGCCTGGTCGACCGGCGGGCCCTGATCGGCCGGCGGCGCGGCGTCGCCGCCACCATCGACGACGCGATTCATGTCGATGACCGATTGATCGGCCACCGACCCCGATCCGCCGCTGCTGTCATCACATCCGAGGGCGCAAACGGCCAGCGCCAGCCAAAAACTGCCCAAGATCGACCGCCGCATCGTCTCCCTCCCGGTCGCGCGGATCGCACACCTTGACACGCCCGGCCGGCGCCGTCGACAACCGCGGCGCATGCTGTTTCACTCCCCGGTCTTCTTCGTGTTCTTCGCCGTGGTCTTTGCGGTGCACCGCGGCCTGGGCGTGCGCGGGCAGAACGCGGTGGCGCTGCTCGCCTCGTACGTCTTCTTCGGCTGGTGGGACTGGCGTTTTCTCGGGCTCTTGTGGCTGTCGACCGGGGTCGACTTTCTCTGCGCCCTGCGCATCGAGGCCGCGGACGCGCGCGCGCGGCGGCGTTGGCTGTGGGTCAGCCTGGCGGTCAATCTGGGCCTGCTCGGCTTCTTCAAATACGCCGGCTTCTTCGTCGACTCGGCCGTCGACCTGCTGACGGCGCTGGGCTTTGCCGCGCACCGGCCCACGCTGGCCATCGTGCTGCCCATCGGCATCAGCTTCTACACCTTCCAGACGATGGCCTACACCATCGACGTCTACCGCGGCCGCCTCGCCGCCTGCCGCGATCCGCTGCGCTTTGCGGTCTACGTCGCGTGGTTCCCGCAGCTCGTCGCCGGGCCCATCGAGCGGGCGACGCATCTGTTGCCGCAGTTTGCAAAGCGGCGCGTGGCCGACGGCGAGGCGCTGGCCTCGGGCGCGGTGCTGATGCTCATCGGCTACGTGCGCAAGGTGGCCATCGCCGACACCGTGGCGCCGCATGTCGACGCGGTCTTTGCCAACCCGGCGGCGCACGGCAGCGGCGCCTTGGCGCTTTGCGTGCTGCTGTTTGCGCTGCAAATCTATGGCGACTTCGCCGGCTACTCCGACATCGCCCGCGGCGCGAGCCGCATGATGGGCGTCGAGTTGATGGAGAACTTCGCCCACCCGTACTTCGCGACCGACATCACCGCGTTCTGGCGGCGCTGGCATATCTCGTTGTCGAGCTGGCTGCGCGATTACCTGTACATCCCGCTCGGCGGCAATCGCGGCGGGCCGTGGCGCACCGATCGCAATCTGATGCTGACAATGCTGCTGGGCGGCTTGTGGCACGGGGCGGGCTGGAACTTTGTCGCCTGGGGTGGGCTGCATGGCTTGGCGCTGTTGATGCACAAGCGCGTCCAGCGTTCGGGCGAAGCGGGGCGCGCGCGTCGCGTGTTCGGCTGGCTGCTGACAATGGCGGTGGTCGGGCTGGCCTGGGTGTTCTTCCGCGCCGCCGACTTCGGACAGGCGTGGGCGGTGCTGAGCGGCATCGTCGCGTTTGAGGGCGGCGCGGCCCGGCGGACGCTGCTGATCGCCGCTGTCGCGCTCTTTGCGCTGCTGTTCATCGATGTGCCGCAGGCCCGCGCCGGCGATCACCTGGCGCTGCGCCGCTGGCCGTGGTGGCTGCGCGGGCCGGTCTATGCCGGCATGGCGCTCGCCGCCGTCTTGTTGTCGGGCACCGAGGTGCCCTTCCTCTATTTTCAGTTCTGAGCCGTGATGCGCCGCTTCGCCGCCCCATTGCTGTGCCTGAGCCTGCTCGCCGCCTTCGAGATCGGCGTCGCGCGCGACGAGCGCATCTGGTCGGCGGCGCCGCGCACGGCCTCGGGCGTGTTTGCGGTGCTCGAAGCGCAGGTGATCGAGCCGGCCGAGGCGCCTCAGGTGGTGCTGCTCGGCAGCAGCCGGGTGCGCGACGCGGTGCCGCCGCGGGCGCTGGAGGCGGCGCTGGGCCTGCCGCGCGGCGCGGTGCTCAACCTGGGGCTCACCTCGGGCACGCCGCTGGATGCGCTGACGCTGTATCGCCGGCATCGAGACAAGCTGGGGCGGGCGCGGGTGCTCCTGCTCGGCGTCGAGGACTGGTACCTCAACGGCGCGATGCCGCCGACGGACCGCGAGCGCCGCTTTGCCACCTGGGCGGAGCGCGTCGGCGATTACGTGGGCGAGGTGCGGCTGT